>JALTDI010000175.1 GCA_027074255.1 Desulfurellales bacterium | reverse complement strand
TATAAATTGCGGGTTGTTTTTATCTATGGTAATAGAAGTAACCTTGCCTACGCTGACGCCTTTGTAGAGCACATCAGAATCTCTGTGCAATCCGCCCACCGATTGGTCTGTTTTAACAACATACATGTCGAATTTTTTGTGGTGCAGACCGCCTCCCACAATCCACAGCAAAATAACTAAACCCAGCAGTGAGAAAACGCTTATAAATATGCCTACGACTGCGAACCTTGCTTTTGTTTCCATAATTGAAATTTAATACCTCTTTCACCGAAGAATATTTGTTTTATCCACTTATCATCCGTGTATATAATATCAAATGGTTTGCCTTCTGCCAAAACTTTTCCGTCTCCCAAAATGCATGCTCTTTGAGAAACGTTAAAAAAGGTGTCCAAATCGTGTGTTACCATAACAACGGTTATATTCAGCAGTTTGCTTAAATTTTTTATTGTATTGTCGAAATCTTCGGCGCTCACAGGGTCAAGCCCGCTCGTAGGCTCATCAAGAAACAGCAGTTTTGGGTCAAGCACCAATGCCCTGGCAAGTGCCGCTTTTTTTCTCATCCCTCCTGAAAGCTCACTCGGAAACAAGTTATATACATCATTATCCAAACCGACCAAAGAGAGTTTAAAAGCAATTATATCCTGCATAATATTTCTCTGCAATTTAACGTTTTCTTTTAAAGAGGCCGCTATATTTTCTCCGACTGTCAAAGATGTAAAAAGAGATGCCGATTGAAACATAACACCAAATTGTCTTCTTATAGCATTTTTGGTCTTATTATCGGCTTTTCCAATTTCTTTACCGAGTATATTAATCGAGCCTTCAAATTCCTGCAACATAAGCATAGCTCTCAGCAGGGTCGATTTGCCGGAGCCGCTTTTGCCCACTATTGAGTATATTTCACCCTCTTGTATCGATAAACTGATCTTGTTATGCACTATTTTATCCTTGAATCGTATGGTTAAATCCTTAATTGTAATTATATTCCCGCCCATCTGAATAATACCGAAAAAACAGCGTCAATAACAATTACAGCAAATATGCTGTCAACAACGCTTATTGTAACATTTTCTCCTATGCTTTCCACATTCTTTTTAGTTCTAAAACCTTTGAAACAACCTATTGTTGCTATCATAAATGCAAAAACAGGTGTTTTTATAAAACCGGACAATATTATTCTAAAAGTCAGAACATCGTGAAGCCTCAAAAAAAAGTCATAGAAGCTGACCTTCAAAGAAAAATATGCCACGAGCGCACCACCGATAATCCCCATAACATCCGCCAGTACAACAAGCAGCGGTAAAGAAATCAGCATTGATATAATCTTGGGGAAAACCAGGACATCAAAAGGATTAAGCCCCATAGTTTTTATAACATCTATTTCCTCTGTTACTTTCATTATACCGATTTGCGCTGTATATGAGCTGGTGCTGCGTCCTGCAAGTAAAATTGCGACAATCAGCGGTCCAAGCTCCCTCGTTATAGATATACTCACCAAATCGACTATAAAGATATTTGCCCCGAATTCTTTAAGCTTTATAGAACCCTGATAAGCAATGACTACGCCTATCAGGAATGTTAAAATGGCAACTATGGGAACCGCATTCGCACCCATTCTTTCAATATCGTTTGATATTGCTTTTATTCTAAGCCTTTTCGGGTGACTGAAAAGACCTGCAAAATGGATTGCTATTTCTCCAAGAAACCCGAAGAATAGGTATATCTCAAGCAGTCTTAAATATGCATCGTACCCAACCGCATAAAAAAAACTGTCATGGTATGTCTTTTTTATTCTGCTCTTTTTGTAATGTTTTTTGACTATATTTAAGAGCTTTTCATTGTCACAAGAGCTCTTAATCTCTGCATTTTTATTTTGGGCAAAATCCAATAAAAAAACAATGGATGATGTATCTATCTTTTTTACGTTTTTTATATCAATGATTTTAGCCTTTGATACCTTACTCATTCTTTTGATGAAGCCAGGCATATTCTTATATGTTATTTCTCCAGAGATTATGATAGAGTCATCTACTTGTTTAATCTCAAACATATTGTTTATTTTAGCACAACCTTTTCAAACTGTTCCATATATTCCTTTGTCCCTACACATATAAGAGTTGAATCGGCTTCAATCATATAGTCGGCCTTCGGA
>JALTDI010000174.1 GCA_027074255.1 Desulfurellales bacterium | reverse complement strand
CTTTGATGCCAGTCTCTTTGTTATAGCCGCTGTTAGTGTTGTTTTACCGTGGTCAATATGACCTATTGTTCCGATATTTACATGCGGTTTGGTACGAACATATTTTTCCTTTGCCATAAAAGCCTCCCTTTTCAAAATAATGGAGCCCACGAGCGGGCTCGAACCGCTGACCTCTTCCTTACCGAGGAAGTGCTCTACCGGCTGAGCTACATGGGCAACTCAACTTTTAAAAACAAAAATGGAGCGGGAAACGGGACTCGAACCCGCGACCCTCAGCTTGGAAGGCTGACGCTCTAGCCAACTGAGCTATTCCCGCTCGTGTTCAAAAATCTAATGGTGGAGAGGGGAGGACTCGAACCTCCGAAGGCGACAGCCGGCAGATTTACAGTCTGCTCCCTTTGACCACTCGGGAACCTCTCCAAATGGAGCTGGCGAAGGGACTTGAACCCCCAACCTGCTGATTACAAGTCAGCTGCTCTACCAATTGAGCTACGCCAGCTTTAAGCGAAGATGGATTATATATGAAAAATGCTATATGTCAACTAAAAAAATCAAATTTGCCAGCGCAAAATAAAAATTTATAAATGATAAATAAAGCATTATTAAAACACCGCATTATTTCACTTTGCTTTTTTACCTATCACAACCCTTAACGGGTCAACCTCCCCTCTTAATATTTTTAATTCCTCCTGCGTCGGAGGCTCTGTCTGCATAACATCATCACCTATAATAAGCTCAAAACCCGTATTTTTTATTACATCGTCTGCCGTATAATTCGGATGTACGGATTCAAGCTTCATTCTCTTTGTTTTTTCATCAAAACCGATAACTGCAAGATTGGTAATTACTTTATACGGCCCGGTATTTTTCGGCAGACCGGCTGCCTCCCTTGCTCCGGCTCCGGTCAAATAGCCGGGGGTAGTGATAAAATCTATGTTATTTGTAAATCTTCTTTTTGAATGAGGCGTTATTATAATCGTACGCCACGACATAGATGCAAAATCGTTGGCCCCTCCGGAGCCTGGAAATCGAATTCTCGGTGTCTTATAATCACCTATTACCGTTGAGTTCAAATTACCATACATATCAATCTGAGCACCGCCCAAAAAACAGTAGTCTATCATTCCCCTTTGAAGCATCTCCATGGCTTCGCATGTAGTCGTTGTCTGCAGCGCTTTCCTCATTGTAGTCGAATCACCGACAGAAATCGGCATAGAGGGCAGTAGAGGAGCAATCGAACCTGCCTCGAATGTAATTAAAAGATTGGGAGCATACAGCTTTTGGGCAAGCATTACTGCGGCGCACGGGACCCCAGTTCCCACAGACACCGAAGCCCCGTCCTCGAATATTCTTGAGGCTGCACAAATCATCAATTCCATTTCATTATAATTAAAGTCGCTCATACAAATTCTCCGCCTTTTTATTTCAATATGTTATTTTCCGTATTCTTTAATTTCTGCATTTTCCTTAATCCGCCGTTTAAATCTATATATTCATAAAAATCCTTGCACTGATAGATGTTTTTATCCATAAAATCCATAAGGGATTCTTCGCTTTCCCACGCTTTCAGCACATCTTTTAGATGTTCAACGTCCATAAAATATTCATAAGGCATATTTACGGGATATGAACCGAATGGAGCCTCAACAACGGAATCGGCAAGATAAAACGGTATTGTTGTTTTCTCAGGATTATCTCTGAAAAAATCCGTAGAAACGATTCTCTCTGCAGTGATAACAACCTTTTTGGAAGCTTTTGCTATATCCTCATCTGCTATTAAGACACCTTTTATATAACTATTTCCGTAAATATCAGCAGCATGCACGTGAATTACTGCAACGTCGGGATACAGAGCCGGCACAGCCAGAAATTTCATTCCGGTGAAGGGACACTCTATTTCTTTGGCAGAGCTGTATTTTTGTGTATCTGTTCCAAGCATAGACCTTATAGGCAAAAATGATAACCCCATTGCCGCAGCCTTATACCTCCATCCCATAGCCCCATTAGACCACTCTGTGGTTTGAATTTCTCCTGTTTCAAAATAATGTCTTATCGCCTTCGGCTGTCCCAGAGCCTCAAATGCAATTGCATAGGAAACATCTGTTTTATTAAAGACCTTGCCGCCCAATAAAATATCCGTATCAAAGTTTGA
>JALTDI010000173.1 GCA_027074255.1 Desulfurellales bacterium | reverse complement strand
ACATTTTAATATACGTTTAGAGGATGATAAAACCTGTATTCTGGTGATTATAGGAGCGGATAAATACGGCAGAAAAGAACTTGTTGTAAGTTAGCGACGGATACAGAGAAAGCAAGATAAGCTGGAGTGAGATGCTTCTTGATCTAAAACAGCGGGGCCTAAATATTTCCCCCAAGCTTGCCATAGGTGACGGAGCACTTGGATTTTGGTCTGCTTTGGATGAAGTCTTCCCGACAGCAAAGAAACAAAGATGCTGGGTTCATAAAACAGCCAATATACTTGATAAGCTTCCAAAAAGCCTGCAGCCCAAGGCCAAATCAATGATTCATGAAATGTATATGGCAGAAACTAAGGAAAATGCTCTAAAAGCATATGATCACTTTGTCAAAACCTTTGAAGCAAAGTATCCAAAGGCGGTAAAGGTTCTAATAAAAGATAAAGACAATATGTTTAATTTCTATGATTTTCCTGCCGAACACTGGATTCATATAAGAACAACCAATCCTATAGAATCCACATTTGCCACCATAAGACTAAGAACAGCCAAAACAAGAGGCGCAGGTTCAAGAACGGCTGCTTTAACGATGGTCTTTAAACTTGCGTTAGAGGCTGAAAAAACCTGGCATAGATTAAAAGGATATAAACTCATTCCTCTTGTATTGGAGGGAAGGAGATTTGTTGACGGGGAATTGGAGGAAAAGGCTGCTTAGGCAGCTGTGGAGAAAATGGAGAATTTATTGAAAGGGTATGTTATGCTATACACAAGATTTGACAATAACTCATCTCCTCAACTTCCTTTATTTGCTCGAATCACAATCCGTTGTTTGATAGAACCAATAGCAGTAATTTTAACGATTGGTTTTGAAGTTCTTATCTTTTTTGCCTGTCCATATTTCTTGCACCTACGAGGTGTGAAGTTTGGAAAATGTCGACTGTTTTATCAAAAAATATTTTTACTTATGCATTTTGCGTTTAACGCCAATCACTAACTACTATCCACTAACTCCTAAACCTAGCCTATGCCGAGCATCCATGCCGACGCTGAGCGTCAGCTCGGCTCTGGTCCTGCAGCCTGCATCCTAAATCCTAAATCGCCAATTAAGGCAGCATTCCTATTCTCAATCCTCCCCAGTGTTTGCCCTCTATATAAATAGGAACGGAGATATCATACATGGCATTGCCCGTATCCCTCATATAGGTTTGAACAAGCAGAGGCTCTGTGTTTTGACCTGCTGCAAGACCTGTCGGGTCGTTGAATATTCTCATAGAGCGGTTTCCCACAAGGTCTTTTTCATAATCCCCCGTTAGGGGTTTATCGTATATAGAGTTGTGAGCAGGAAGATAACCGTTGTTATCCACAAGAACAACAAATGTGAACTTGGGGTCTTTTGATAGTATCTTATCCTCTATGGGCTGTATATATTTCTTCATAAAGTCTGTAAATCTTGTCTTATACTTTTGAGGATTTGTATTGGGAACGGGCACATAGTTTCTATCCCATATATCGGAGCTTGATATTTCTCCTTTTTTTATGGCATTCTCTATTATTGTTTCTATTTCTTCTTTGCCGTCACGGAGGATTTTGTAAGTATCCTCCATAGGGTGCTTTATCCTCAATTTTTTTAATATAGCAAAAGATTGATTAGAAACTTCATTCAGATCGACGCTTGATTTTGATACTTCATTGAGCCTGTTCACGACGCTCTTTGTTGATTCTACAACGTGGTCAACGGTCTGTGTAACCTCTTCTATCGAAGCAGACTGCTGTTCAACAGCAGCGGTTATGTTGTTGAGCATCTGAGAGGCTTTGTCTATCTCATCTTTAACATTTGTGAAATTTTCTCTAATAACGCTTGCACTGTCGCCGCTTTTTTGTATCCTTTCTGCTATCTCCAAGTTCTGTGTTATGAGTTTGGAGGCATTGCCGCTGACCGTGTCTATCATTTCCTTAATCTCAGAGGCGTTTGCCTGTGTTTTTTCTGCCAGTTTTCTTACCTCATCCGCCACAACGGCAAAACCTCTTCCCGCTTCTCCGGCTCTTGCGGCCTCTATTGCGGCATTTAGAGCAAGCAGGTTTGTCTGGTCTGCTATGTCGTTAATAACCCCTACGATACCTGTTATGTTTTGGAGGTTGGAGTCGAGTTCGTCTATTAAGT
>JALTDI010000172.1 GCA_027074255.1 Desulfurellales bacterium | reverse complement strand
TTTCGGCCTCATAGATAGTGCCCTTAGTGTTATAACCATAAAAAACAACAAAATATGGATTAAGGAATCTCAACTTGCAGACTTGTTGAGATACGACCCCATTTAGGTCGCAGGTTTAATCTGCTTCCATGATGTTTATTTCACCAAACCCCATAGAAGCGTTGGTTCCAATGTTTAAAAAACTCGCAAGATATAGATAAGGATAGAGTTTCTTTAATTCACCAAACAACTCCATTCTAATATTTACAGAAGGTATTCTCATTTCTCTTTTTTTCCTGTTGGAATAACGTTTTACTTGAAAATATTTACACTCCAAAATCTTAGAGTCTATTTCTACATCGGGCAAATAAACTTTTTTTGCGGCATCTCCATAATATTTGTTTGTCAAATAAATCCTCTTTTCAATGGCATTTAAAATGTGTTTTAATGATATCTCATTACAATCAATCATCTGCGAATTCTTTTTAAGTCTCACAAAAGACAATGATAGCTTTAGTTTATCAATATCGTTAAACACAATATCATTCAAACCCATGGAATTTACCACAACTTTACTTTTGGAAAAAGTATCATAAAAAGGATTGTAAAAGCCGCCTTCTTTAACATTGAGAGTGTTTCTGAAAGCTTGTAAATACATCTCTGCAAAATCACAAAAACTGCCGACAACGGTCAGTCTCAGATGATCCCTCTCCCCTCTGTTGATAATATACGGAGGGAAAAGAATATCCTTATATTTCTCAAACGAAAGCATGTACAGGCACTTGTCGTTTAAAGGGCACTCCTTGCACTCCATATCTCTTAAAACGCAAAATCTCCTTTTTAGGTTTCGCCCGAGCATTCCTCGATAGTAAGAGCCGTAAAATTTATAATCCCTTTCAACAGATTCAAATTCAAGTTCTATAACGCTAAATTTAAAATTACCTATTTGCATAACAACTTCTGTTTAAAATAATTGTCAATTCCATCTTTTACATTTTTATAGGATACGAAACTAACACCAAACACTTTACTTTTGCTATCGATGCTTGGCTTAAGCTTGCCGGTTTTGTTATCAAAAATATTCTCACCAAGACTAACAAGATATGATTTAGCAGATAAGCCGAAAATCCTGTTTAAATAGGCAACTTTATAAAATGTATTTGAAAGCTCAAAACCACTCAAATCCCCTGATTTACATTCAATAATATTTAAACTGTTGCTAACAATGAATATCACATCAAACTCATTTGGCATTTTTGCATCACCGGATTTTCTCTCAAGTTTTATATTTATTTTAATATCATCAATACAAATACCCTTGAGCTTTTCCAATTCAGAATACACATATTCCTCAAACCAGCCCCCGCTGAAATAATCAATCCAAGTCCTATCCTTAGAAAAATCAAACTCTTTTTCATTTAATCCCAACAATTGCAAAAAACCTAACACTTTATTAAAATCATTAAGACTGCTGGGCTTTAAAAGCTTTTTGGGTCCATCGCTGTTTCTATAATTTCTTAAAATCGTTGTAAGCTCAAAGAAAATCCATCTCTTATCAAAAAATAACCCAAAGAGTTTTTTGCTTAACCTTGGATTAACAGGTTTTCCAATGCTTTCTATTCCAACGCCAAGAGCCTTTAAATATCCCTCAACATCCATCTTGTAAGTAATAGGTAAATCGATCGCCTTATCATCATCACCTAACGGATAAATTTGTTTATACGATGTGCTGCCTATTGGAAGATAAACAATGTTTTCGGTAAAAGATTTATCTTTAAAAAAATTATATGTCGCCAGAGACATTATCTTTGTTCCGCCTGTAATATTCACAAAAATCTTATCGAATCTTTTGCCTTCAAAGTAGTTTTTCAATTTTTCCCTAATATCAAACAACATATTTTCATCAACAACCAAAACATCGTAATCAACTTTACCGATAGCAGACAAAATAGCTTTACTTTTATTTTTCTTAGGAGCTTCCATATTTTTTGTGCTTATTAGCAAAACTTTGTCCCATTTTTTCTCAATATTTTTCAGATAAACCACATTAGGGATAGTTTGATCACTAACCAAAACAACAGCCAGATTCATATCAAATCCTCTCATATTTTCTAAATCTCACATGTTCAAATTGAGAAACCTTCACCAATCTGCCGCCCTCCGTCTGCTCAACGGTGTTTCTC
>JALTDI010000171.1 GCA_027074255.1 Desulfurellales bacterium | reverse complement strand
TGATTGATAAATATAAACCGGAAATTGTCTTAATAGGTGCAACAACACTCGGAAGAGACTTGGCAGGAACCATTGCAACAAAATTAAATACAGGATTAACAGCGGACACAACCGGATTGGAAATAGATGATAAGACAGAAAACCTTCTTATGACAAGGCCGACATTCGGCGGTAATCTGATGGCTACCATTTTTTGCCCGGATAACAGACCTCAGATGTCAACATCGAGGCCGGGCGTTTATAAAGCTGTTGAATTCCCGGTTGACGGAGAATCCATAGAAGAAAGCTTCGAATTTGACAAATCAATATACCGAAAAACCGTGATTGATAAAACATTGGAGAGTGAGGAAGCGGTAAACTTAAATTTCTACGATGTCATAGTTGCAGGCGGATTAGGGATGGAGACAAAGGAGAATTTTAAATATGTCAAAGAGCTTGCATCCGTTTTCGGCGGAACTTGGGCGGCGAGTAGAAAAGCTGTGCAGATGGGTTGGGCGCCTCAAATCAGGCAGGTTGGTCAAACAGGTCAAACCGTTCACCCAAAAATATATATAGCATGCGGAATATCGGGAGCAATACAACACCAGGTTGGTATGAAGTCATCAGAGGTTATAATAGCAATTAATAAAGATGAAGATGCGCCAATCTTTGAGATTGCAACATACGGTATAGTAGGCGAGGCGGAAAAAATACTACCTGCAATGATTGATTCGCTTAAAGAAAAAATGAAAAAGGAGAAATAGCCTGTGAAAAGGAAAGATTTTGATGTCATCATAGTCGGCGCCGGACCTTCGGGGCTGGCAGCAGGATTTGTATTGGCAAAAGCAGGTGTTAATACGATAATTATTGAAAGAGGCAAATTCCCCGGTGCAAAAAACGTTATGGGCGGCATATTTTATGCAAAAGCAATGGATGATTTGATACCTGAGTTTTATAAGGAGGCACCTGTTGAAAGACATATTATCGAGCAAAATTTGTGGTTTATGGATGATATTTCTCACCTTGGAGTTTCTTTTAGAAGTCAAAAATACAATTCAGAGCCATTTAACAGTTTTAGCGTATTTAGAGCAAAATTTGACAGATGGTTCGCCAAAAAGGTTGAACAGATGGGAGCACTTATCATCACTGAAACAGTAGTTACACAACCCATAGTGGAAGGCGGCAAGGTTGTCGGCGTGAAAACCGACAGACCAGATGGTGATTTGTATGGCGATGTTGTCATAGGTGCTGACGGTGTAAATTCTTTTTTGGCAAAACAGCTCGGATTGAGAAAAAAGATAAAACCCAACATAGTTGCTTTGGCTGTCAAAGAGGTCATAGGCTTGGATAAAGAAAAAATAAACGATAGATTTCAGTTGAGCAGCGACAAAGAAGGTGCAGCTTACGAAATGACGGGGCCTTTTTTAAAGGGTATGGAAGGTATAGCTTGGTTATACACAAATTCAAGTTCCGTTTCCATAGGAGTAGGTGTTGTTATCAAAGACCTAATCGAGCACAAAACGAACCCGAATGATTTGTTGGATAAGATAAAATCTCATCCCTCTATTGCACCTTTAATAGAAGGCGGACAAACAAAAGAATACCTTGCCCACATGATACCTGAGGGTGGATATTATGCCGCACCACAACTATATACCGACGGTTTTATGACAACAGGTGATGCAATAATGTTCGTAAATAATGTAAATAGAGAGGGTTCAAATTTAGCCATAGAAAGCGGCAAATTGGCGGCTAAAACATATTTGGAGGCAAAACAAACCGGAGATTTTTCATCTAAGTCTCTATCTCGCTATCAGGATAAAATGAGAAAGAGTTTTGCCTGCAAGGATTTGAGTATGTATAAGAATATGCCTAAGTTGTTAGAAGAAAAACGATACTTTCTTACAAAATATCCTCAGTTTTTTATAGATTTTGTTTATGATTGGTTTAGCGTTGACGGTATTTCAAAACCCGATAAAATAAAAATAGCTAAAAAAGAGTTTATTAAAAAATTCGGCTATGTAAATTTCGCAAAAGACCTATATGCTATCTGGAGGTATATGATACGATGAATTTAGAGGATAAACTCTACCTTTTGGGGTATAACATAAACGAAGAAGAAAGTCATCTCGGCGTTAAAAACCCTGATGAATGCAAAATATGTGAAAAAAGGCAGTGTACCTATGTATGTCC
>JALTDI010000170.1 GCA_027074255.1 Desulfurellales bacterium | reverse complement strand
AGCCAAATGGCAACCATTGACGCTAGACTGCCTCCACTTGAAGCCGTCATTTATGAAAAACATCAAGTTACAAGTTTACTAGACCGTTTGCTTGCGCGTGTGGATGAGTTTTTCATTAATAATCCAACATTTGGTGAAATCGAGCTGGGACATGTATTAGGCACAGTAAGTGCCATGCTTAACAGTATTGCGTGTATCACGAAGCATCCGAAATTTGACGAAGAAAAGGAGTATAGGCATATTTATCAACCAGGCAAAACTGGATTGAATTTATCACCTTGTTTTAAATCCGGCCGTTTCGGGTTGACGCCTTATGTTGAGATCCACTTTTTGAAGCCAAATTTTGTTCCTCTGAAAAGCATCACGATTAGCCCCTGCCACGATTTCGATCTGGAGAAAAAAGAGCTAGAGATTTTTCTAAAAAAACAGGGCTATGAGAATATAAAAATTGAAAAATCGTTAATACCATTAAGAACATGAAAACTGCACACATACAACAAAACACAAACGCAGCTAACCTCAATAAAAGCCATGTACGAGTTGCCCCTTGTCAAAGATTTTCGCCAAAAATTATGTAAAACCTAAAATAGCTGTTACCACAACTTTTGGAGAAGTTACGGCGTAATCATTTAATTATCTGAAATAAAAGAAAAAAAGCACATAACCAGTCGATTAAGGTGACCCGCAACTCGTCGGCGAATTTTCGTGCAGATTCAAGCAAATAGCCATTTATAAAGTTTACCGGTAGCTGGCTGGCGGGCACCTTATCTCAATCGTTCGGTATTAGAAATCAAATTCGTGTCCTGCGTTTGCGAAGACAAAGAAGCCCCTATCCAAATGCATATATGAAAATCACAGGCTGAAAAAATGGCAACAAAACAGAAGAACTTGCAGAGCAATTTTTTGAGAGGTGGCATTACTTCGATTTGCTTTTAAAAATATTCATCGTTTAACCGAACCAGCGGCTGCAGGGGACGGCAAACATCGCGGCGGTTTCTCAAAGACCATGCCCCGCATAAAGCTCAGTGGTAATTCAAGGCCCATTGCCCCGCCTGTTTGCCGCCCCTGACCCGTGACGTTCGGTATCAGAAATCAAATTCGTGTTCTGCGTTTGCGAAGACAAAGAAGCCCCCTATCCAAACGCATATATGAAAATCACAGGCTGAAAAATGGCAACAAAACAGGGGAAAAGCAGAGGGGTCAGGCATCGAAAATAGAAATTAATCTTTGACCTCAAGTTTCGGAGTTGATATATCAGCCTGTAATTAAAAAGTTTTTATGCAACACACGAATTAGCTTTATGTTGCTATATTAAACGTATAATACAGTAACAAACCATTACTAATCATTATATATTCTTATTTAATACTGCAACAAAAGATAGAATTTAGCAGACATAGCTTTTTACTTAATTTTCAAGAGGTTAATCCAAGTCCGAAACTTGAGTTTAGTAATTGGACACAGTATGGAACCGAAGATTTTCTGGGTCTGCAGAAGCAGACAGGGGCCTTGAGACATAAGTTTTACTTAAATGTTGCGCGAAATTTTTCAAATTCTTCTGAAAGCCCGATACAGCAAGGGTTTCTGGGTAGCTGTATACGTAAAAACCGTGAATCATTGATCTTTTTAGCATTGCGACCTCTAACCATTTAAAAAGATTAATTTTTCAAAGAAGCAAAGTGGATTTGCTGTAAAGGTCTCAATCTCATAAAGTGTTGTATAATCAATAAGTTACCAAATTGATGAGTAACTTCTCAATAAGTGGAGGCTTCATTTTGGTAACCGACCACAGGGTGCTTCTTTTTCCAACATGCTCTCGCCCTTTGTTTTCTAAGGTTTTTGCAGCATAGGACCCTCCCTGTTCTCCTCCGCTGCGCTCCGGAGCCAGGGTTTCCAATGCTACAAAAACCAAGAAAACTACAGGGCTAACGCAAATCGTTTCCAAAAGAAGCACCCTGTGGTCGGTTACATCGAAGTTGCCAGGACTTATTGAGAACTTACGTAAAAATAATGTAACCTATCCCAATTTATTGAGAAATTACCGAAAATCCTGAAATTTGTTTTCTTATTTTAGATCAGGGCTCATCAATATATTTAGGTTATATCTTTATTCAAAATTCAAAATTCAAAATTCAAAATAGTGCCTGAACGGATTTTCCGTTCAGGCACTATTTAAA
>JALTDI010000169.1 GCA_027074255.1 Desulfurellales bacterium | reverse complement strand
TATTTTTTTATTATCGCTTGTATATATTCTTGAACTTCTGATTGCCTGAGAGATAAAGCAGTTATAACATTCGGGGTATATTTTCATTTATGCCGAATACTCCTTTGATAGAACATTTTTCTGCACTTTCCCCATGGTGTTTTTGGGTATTTCATCTACAATATGTATCCTTTTGGGGCATTTGTAATGAGATAGTCTGTCTCTGCAAAAGTTGATAATTTCATCTTGTGTTATGGAGTCTTTGTTAAATAAAACAACAGCGGCTTCAACGCGTTCGCCCAAGTCGCCGTCTTTGACGCCGAATACCGCAGCCTCTTTTATTGAGCTGTGTTCTTCAAGAACGTATTCAACCTCTTTGGGATAAACATTCAGTCCGCCTGTTATTATTAATTCTTTCGCTCTACCGGCCAAAAAAAGTCTGCCTGTTTCGTCGATATATCCGAGATCTCCTGTTTTAAACCACCCGTTTTCGAATGATTCTTGTGTTTTATCCGGCATTTGCCAATATCCTTTGAAAACATTATTGCCTTTAATGTAAACTTCTCCCACATCAAATAAATCGGCATCTTTGCCGTTTTTTACAACTCTTATTGAGCAGCCCTCGAGTGCATAGCCGACGCTTTTTGGAATACGCTTGTTGTCATCATAAGGATTTGAAGCTATCATTCCGGCTTCGCTCATACCGTACCTTTCGAGTATTCTGTGGCCGCTTAATTCATAAAATCTTTTGAACAAAATATCAGGCAGAGGTGCGGAACCGGAGATAAAAAGACGCATTGAGGATATATCCGGTTTAGTATAAAATTCATCCGCAGCATCCGCAAGTCTTTGATAGAGTGTCGGCACACCCATAAACACCGTTATTCTATCCTTTTCTATCGTTTGCCAGACACGTTTTGCTTCAAACTTTTCATGCATAACAATATCGCATTTGGCATTCAGAGCGCCTTGCAGTGCAACAACGAGTCCATGAACATGGAATATCGGAAGGGTATGCAGCAGTTTGTCCTGTTCATTAAGACGCCACAGTTTTTTTAATGCTTCCATATTGTTTATCAGGTTGGAATGAGTAATCATAGCCCCTTTGCTTTTTCCAGTTGTGCCCGATGTATATGCAATTATGGCTACATCATCTGCTTTTGTGTCTAAGGATGATTCAATCGGTTTTGATTTAAAAACCTCAGACATACTATTATCTATGAGAAACAGTTTTATACCGAGTTTGTTAATAACCTTATCTAATCTCTTCGCATTATCCTTTGTCGTAACAAACAGAGAACTTTTTGAATCTGTGAGGTAGTATTCCGTTTCATGTTCTGAATAATCCGGATTTAGCGGCAGCGTTATAGCGCCGATTAAAAGATTTGCATAGTGAAAATAGATAAATTCCATAGACTTCGGCAGCTGTATAGCTACCCTGTCTTGGAATTCTACACCGGAATTTTTCAAAAAAGAAGCAGTTTTTTTTATATTTTCGGCAATTTGTCCGAATGTATATATTTCATTTTCGAATTTTAGTGTTTTGTTCGGCGCTTCTTCCATTGAGGTGAGAATTTTTTTTGACAAATTCATTTTTTAACACCTCATCTTGTGTAATAGTCCTGCTCTTCTGTTGTATCCTCGATTTTATATGCTATAACATCCAACGCTACTTTTGCATCAATCGGCATTGCGGATTGCACCACGAGTGAACGAGCAGGCTTATTCGTAAAATATTGACCATACACCTCGTTTATTGAGGTAAAATCGTTTAAATCGGTTATATACAGTGTTGCCTTGACCACGTTTGAGAGTTTAAAGCCGGCGCTGTCAAGTATATTCTCAACATTTTTTATTGCCTGATGAGCCTGTCCAACCGCATCCTCGGCAGCGAGCTTTCCGGTTGCAGGATCAATTCCAAGTTCCATCGAAACAAAGCAGAAATTATCGTTTGCTACTCCCTGAGAATAGGGACCCAAAGCCTTCGGAGCTTTTTTTGTTTCTATCTTTTTCATTGTAAACTCCCCCCTTTTAAAATCTTTTTCGCTCACACTCTAAAAACGTTTGGATTGTAAACTAATAATGCTCTGTTTTCAAGGTCGATTTATTATATAATATGAGTGTAATAATCATAATACATAGGCGTCAAGATAAAGTTTAAGTGGAGCCAGCGATAGGATTTGAACCTACGACCTGCTGATTACGAA
>JALTDI010000168.1 GCA_027074255.1 Desulfurellales bacterium | reverse complement strand
TCAATACAGATAAGTACAATAGCAAAGGCCTTGCGCGGAGGATTCAAGAGCGATATAATACCCATTATGTATTTAACGTCAAAAAGGGTTATTGTTGCCACCATCATCGGCAGAAAAGAAGTGGAAGTTCAATGAAAATAGCGATAGGCATAGCCGGCGCAAGCGGAGTTATCTATGCCAAGAGGCTGATAGAATACTTGGAAAAAAAATGCGAATTGTTCGTTGTCATATCCAAAACTGCCGAGCACATATTCAAATCTGAGATAGGGTGTGAATTCAAAGAGTTTATAAAAACAAAAGACATAAAAATTTATGATAATGATGACTTTTTTTCGCCCCTTGCGAGCGGGTCTTTTATTGTGGATGCATACGTTATATTGCCCTGCTCCATGAAAACACTCTCTGCTGTTGCAAACGGTTATGCAGACACACTGATAACGAGATTCGCCGATGTAGCAATAAAACAAAAAAGAAAATTAATAATATCACCGAGGGAAACACCGTTTTCAGCCATACATCTTGAAAATATGCTTAAACTGGCAAGACTCGGTACCAGCATAATACCTCCAATACCGGCATTTTACTCAAACCCATCTGATATTAACGGTGTAATAGATTTTGTTGTGGGTAAGATATTGGATGAAATCGGTATAGAAAACAGCCTTTACTTAAGATGGGGAGATTAGGTATTAACAAAAAAAATAAAACCATAAGCGGCATAAAGAGATTGAATGAAATTTCAAGAATTGTGGTTAAATACGGTCTCGGTGAGTTTATAGGCTACACGGGATTGAGACGGAAAAGACAGATTGATGCTACGACGGTTGCCTTTAGGTTTAAAAAAATGCTCGAGGAGCTGGGTCCTACATTTGTCAAATTCGGACAGCTTATGAGCACTCAGGAGGGTATTTTACCGACAGCCTTTATTGAAGAATTAAAAAACCTTCAGGATAACGTTGAACCCTTCCCTTTTTCAGAGGTTAAACGCATTATGCAGGAAAGCCTGCATAAGGATTTAAACGAAATATTTGAAGAGTTTGAAGAAGTACCGGAAGCAAGCGCATCGCTCGGACAAGTCCATAAAGCAAAATTGAAAAACGGGGAATATGTTGCTGTAAAGGTTAGAAGACCGGGTATAGTGGACACAATCAATTCGGATATGTTTCTTCTGCATAAGCTCGGTGTAATCGTAAGAAAAAGGATTAAAGAATTTTTGCATTTCGATATTATGCCTTTAATAGATGAGTTTGACAAAACGATAAAAAGGGAATTGGACTATGAAATAGAGGCACATTTTATTGAGGTATTTAAGAAAAACTTTTCCAGATTTTCTTATGTTTATGTCCCTTCCGTTTATTGGGAATATACAACGAATAAAATTATCACAATGGAGTATATTTTCGGTTATAAGGCAACAAACAAAAAATCCATAACCGATGCCGGATTTGATTTGAAAAAACTTGCAGCGGACGGTGCAAAGGTATTCTGGTATCAAATATTTGATGCCGGCTTATTCCATGCCGACCCGCACCCCGGCAATATAATAATTATGGAAGACGGGAAAATATGCTACATAGATTACGGAATGGTGGGCAAAATTAACGATGAGGATAAGCTAAGCCTGATAGAAATGATTTCCGGCTTTATAGAGAAGGATGCAGACAGAATGCTCTACTCTCTGGAAAATTTTGCATCTTCAAAAAACAAAATGGTGAATTCCGAATTAAAAAATGATATTGACGAATTGATAGAGCTGTATCATTCGCTGCCGCTAAAGCGTATGAGCTTGTCAAAAATTCTAAGAGACGTATTTTCTATATTGAGAAAACACGATATTCTAATAAAAAGAAGCTCCTCAAGACTATTAAGAGCGGTAATGATAGCAGACGGCGTCGGCAGAGATTTTTATCCGGACTTTAACTTTGTGGATGTAGCAAAGCCGTATTTTAGAAAATTTGCTAAGAAATACTATTCCCCTCGGAATATATTAAAGTTAATGGCCAAGCCTAACCCCAATTACCTGTTTTCATTAAAAAAACTGCCCATCGTCAGCAAAAAGATTCTGGATTCGTTAGAGGATGGAAGTATAAAAGTTCAGGCAGAGCTGACAGATTTCGAAAGAATGATTAATACATTCAGGTATGTCCTAAGACAGGTGGGAATAAGTCTCATTTTAAGCGGAATAATTATAGGAAACAGCATCCTGCTG
>JALTDI010000167.1 GCA_027074255.1 Desulfurellales bacterium | reverse complement strand
TCAAAACCCTGTTTGATTAATTCCTCTTTGACATTTAAAAAATCTTTCGTATCGGTTATAACTTCAAACACATTGTCGTCTTCATTTTCTCTAACATCAGCCGCTCCTGCCTCCAAAGCCGCTTCAAACAAAGCATCTTCATCCGTTGAGGATTTGTCGAAGGTCATATATCCGACATAATCGAACATCCATGACACACAGCCGTTTTCACCGAGGCTGCCGCCGTATCTACTCAAAAGATGCCTTACGCTTGCCGTTGTTCTCTGTCTGTTGTCCGTTGTAGTTTCTATTATCATAGCCACACCGCCAGGGCCGTATCCCTCATAAACAACATCTTCATACGTGGTTCCGGGCAGTTCTCCCGTTCCCTTTTTTATTGCCTTTTCTATGTTTTGTTTGGGCATATTGGCATCTTTTGCCTTATCTATTGCAAGCCTCAATCGCGGGTTGGATTCAGCAGCTCCCCCGCCTTCTCTTGCGGCAATGGTAATTTCCTTAATGATTTTTGTAAATATGGCCCCTCTTTTGCTATCCTCTCTTGCTTTTTTGTGCTTTATACTGCTCCATTTATTATGACCTGACATGACAAACTCCTTTTTTTAAAGTTTGGGCGGCGTCAATCCCATTTGCTTTTGATATTTCCCCTTTTTATCCGCATAACTCACCAAACATTCCTCATCCGACTCAAAAAACAGTACCTGAGCAATACCCTCATTGGCATAGATTTTTGCAGGAATGGGCGTAGAATTTGAAATTTCTATGGTGACATAGCCCTCCCATTCAGGCTCAAAGGGCGTTACATTAACAATAAGGCCGCATCTTGCATAGGTCGATTTACCGAGGCAGACGGTTAATATATTTCTCGGTATTCTAAAATATTCGATACTTTTTGCCAAAACAAAGCTATTCGGCGGTATGATACATACATCTCCCTTAAAATCAACATAGTTTCTGTCGCTGAAATTTTTGGGGTCCACAACAGTATTGTTCACATTGGTAAAAATCTTGAATTCATCTGCAATTCTCATATCATACCCATAGCTCGACACACCGTAGCTAATAACACCTTCTCTAACCTGTCTGTCTGCAAACGGTTCAATCATACCCTTTTTAGCATGTTCTACAATCCACCTATCCGATTTAATACTCATTTTACGGACCCTCTTTCTTGGCTATTTGCTCAAAAAACGGAGCAAACGCCGCTTTTTTAATTTCATCTTTATCATCAAGCTTCAAACTCTTGAAACTCCTGTTGGGTATTGGCACATTTTACGGCTTCTTCAAAATTTAACAAAAAAATCGGAGCGCCGCTTTTTTCTTTCATTATTTTTATTTATCCATAATATCAAAGATATTTTTAACAAAAATCTCGTCATATCTCATAAGGTGAATACCGTCAATATGCTTCATATAACCCCTATCAACTATCCGTTCAATCAGATTCTCAATAAACCTGAAACCGGCTTGTTTTTCGTCTTTGCTTTTTTCAAAGCTGTTGAACAATTCACTTGGAATATTTATGCCTTTGACAAATTTATCGAGATACCGCGCAACATTGAGATTGGGCGGTGCAAATAAACCGATGATTTTAAACATTTTCGTATCCTTTGTGGCAGCAAGAAAACAATCAAGAGACTCCACGGAATAGACAGGCTGTGTGATAACAAATTTCGCACCGAAGGACTCTTTTCTTTTCAGCCTGTTTGCTATACCTTTTATTGTGATTTTTTTAGGTATATTGGATGCAGCCCCTATAAAAAAATCAGTTTTGCCCTTTATCTGTCTTCCCCTATAATCTGTGCCTTGATTCAATTTATTGATAATGTCAATAAGTCCGTATGTGTTGATTTGATAAATGTTCTCTGAAAAATTATCCATAACGGCATCGCCGTTTACAGCCAAAATATTTCTCAGACCCAGTTCGTGTGCACCGAGCAGTTCGGATGATACGGCAAGAGCGTTCTTATCTCTGCATGTTATATTGAAAACCGGAGTAAGGTTTGTTTTTTGTTTTATTAGAACCGAAGCGGAAACGGAGTTCATCCTCAAATTAGCCATAGGGCAATCCGTAACATTAACCCCATCTATATATCGTCTTATTTGATCTATCTTGTTTGTATCTATGCCAATCCCCTTTGGAGGGTTATATTCGACAGTCAACACTTTTCTGCCGCTGTTCAGCAATTCTTTAAACACCATTTCTCGGGAATACTACCCGTTTGTCA
>JALTDI010000166.1 GCA_027074255.1 Desulfurellales bacterium | reverse complement strand
ATAATAGAATCCGGTTTGGATATAAGGAATGTAAACACCATTATTATAGACAATGCCGACAGGTTCGGTTTGGCCGATTTGTATCAGTTGAGAGGAAGAGTGGGCAGAGGCGATAGAACGGCATACGCATATCTTTTGATAAAAGGCGATATTTCCGACGATGCAAAAAAAAGACTCTATTTTTTGAGGGAATTTGTCGAAAGGGGCGTAGGATTCAATTTGGCTTTGAAAGATATGGAGATAAGAGGCGGAGGCAACATACTGGGCAAGGATCAGTCGGGGAGCATAAGGTCTGTGGGCTTTGAAACATACGCTTCTTTGATTGAAGAGGCTGTAAGCGAGCTTAAAAATGAACCCATTGAGCGTGAAGTGGAGATAAAGTGTTCTTACCCTGCGTACATAGGGGATGATTTTGCCGACAGCGAGAATAAGTTTAAACTCTATAAAATCATATCCTCAATTAAAACCGAAGAAGAGCTTGAGTCGGTAGAAAGAGAAATAGCGGATTCATTCGGAAAATTTACCGATGAGGTGAGGAATCTCTTTTTAATAGCATCTTTAAAAATTTACGCAAAAAAGGCTTTTGTGAAGTCGCTGTCTGTTACTAAAAACGGAGTTCTAATCGAGTTCTACGTTGATGCCGATATAGATACGAATAAATTAATTAAATGTGTTGAAAAGCATCAAGGGAGGTTTGTGTCAAACACATCTGTATTTTTTGATGCACCGGGCGCAAATTTTGATGAAATATGCGATAAACTCAGAAACATCTTGCAGAGAATAGTGTAATTTGTATAATAAAAATTAGAAGTTGTTTAAGGAGTCAAAAATGAAAAAAGTTTTTACCGTCTCTTTGTTGTTTATTGTTTTATTGGCAATGCAGTCTTTTTCAAAGGAGGTTGTTGCTGATAAAATCGTTGCAACCGTGGAAGGCCAGCCTATAACGGCTTATGAGCTGTCAAACATAGCGGGATTTTATCATACGAGGAACCTTGATGCTTTGGTAAATAAGGTTGTTGATGACTATGTTATCAAGTATTATGCAAAAAAGCTCGGTATAGTTGTAAACGACGAGGATGTGAATCGTTTTATAGATAATTTGGCAAAGAGAAATAATATGCCGGCGGACACGTTTTTACAGAAGGTTAAAGAAAGCGGAATTGACATTGATTATTACAAAAAAGGCATAGCTTTAAGCCTGTATAGAAGAAAGTTTGCGATAAAAATGTTTGCTCCTGCAATTCGAATAACAAAGGCTGATATTGAGAGGTATTACAAGCTCCATAAAGATGAGTTTAAGGCAAATCCTGTCTTAATTATGGATATTATATCGGTTAGAAGCAGAGAGCTTGCCGAGAGGATTTACAGCAAACTGCAAAACGGAGGAAATTTCAAATCTTTACAGAAACAATTTTCAATAGATAAAGGTGGACCGAAGGCGATTCCGCTCTCTGCTTTTAATAAAACCATACAAAGTGAGTTATCCAACCTTAAAATCGGCGACATCAGCAATATTATTGAGGCTAATAACAATTTTTACATTGTTAAATTGCTGAATAAAAAGGGTACACAGGTGAATGCCGACACTGTGAGTACAAATATAAGGACTATACTGTTCGGTAAAAAAATCGAATCAAAACTCTCAAGCTGGCTTAAAATGGTTAAAGCAAGGACGGATATAGAGATTTTTAAATGAGATTAGACCGATATCTCAAAGAGACACGTATCATCAAAAGAAGAACTCTTGCAAAACAGATGTGCGATGAGGGTTTTGTTTTTATAAGGGGCAGGAAGGTGAAAGCTTCCTATGAGGTTAAAGCGGAAGAGGAGATAGAGATTTTTTTTAAACAAAAAAAAGTTACATATAAAATTATAGATATACCTGTGAAAGGAACACCTAAGTCCGAATCGTATAAATTCTATGAGGTGAAAGATGAGTCTTATTATGAATAACAGACCTGTTATCGGAGTAACTATGGGAGATCCCTCGGGCATTGGGCCTGAGATTATTATAAAACACATTCTGTATGAGGCAACCATAAAGGATAAACTGATTATTTTCGGCTCAAAGGACGTTTTTGAATATTATTTAAACCTGTTCGATATGGCTATGCACATAAATGTTATAGAAAGTGTTGATGAGATCGACAAATCATATAGAGACGGTGAAATAAATATCTTTCAGCCGGAAAAGTTTGATATGGGCAGACTTAAAGTGGGCGAGCTCGACGAATATTCGGGCAGATGGGCTTATCTATGTGTATCAGAGGCCGTAAATGCGGCAATAAGCTCGAAAATAGATGCCATTGTTACGGCGCCTTTAAATAAAAAAGCGATGAACCTCGCCGGATTTAGATATCAGGGACACACCGAAATATTGGCGGAAAGAACAAATGCTAAAAATTATGTTATGATGCTTGCGGCCAAGAGGCTTCGGGTGGCTTTGGTCACAACACATGTGGCACTTGAACATGTTCCGGAATTGATAACAAAAGATAGGGTGCTAAACACGATAAGAACGGTTGATAGGGATTTGAAAAGGTGGTTTGGAATAGAAAAACCGAAGATTGCCGTCAGCGCTCTCAATCCTCATAACTCCGAAGGCGGTTTAATGGGCAGCAAGGAAGAAGAAGAAATAATTCCCGCAGTGGAGTCGGCGAGGAGCGAGGGTATAGATGTATACGGCAGTTTTTCTGCCGATACTTTGTTTATAAAAAGAAAACGTACAAGCTATGACTGTTTTATAGCTATGTACCATGATCAGGGGCTTATACCCCTTAAAGCCTTGTATTTTGATAGTAGTGTGAATATTACACTCGGCATTCCTATTATCAGAACCTCCCCAGATCACGGCACCGCTTTTGATATAGCCGGAAAGCTGAAAGCGAATCACAAGAGCTTGACGGAAGCCATAAGGCAAGCGCACAGAATGGCAAGATGGAAGCAAAAAAATCATTAGGGCAGCATTTTTTAAATGATGCGGGTGTACTTGTTAAAATACAAAAAGAGGTAAGAAGTTCAGCGAGAATTGTTGAAATAGGAGGAGGAAAAGGGGCGCTAACAGAACATCTTGTGAAGTTAAATGTTCCTTTAACGGTTGTGGAGATAGACGAGGAATTAACGTTTTTATTAAAAGAAAAATTCAAGAAGCATGATGTTGAGGTTTTAAATCAAGATGCGGCCTCTTTTCGTTTAAAAGGGTTTTCTACGATAGTGGGTAATCTGCCCTACAATATTTCTAAAAGGATAATAAGAAACTTCGTATTTCAGAAAGAAAATATAGAAAAGATGGTTTTTATGGTTCAAAGGGAGGTTGCAGATTCCATAGTTGCTAAAAGAAGCACGAAACAGTACTCTAAATTTAGCGTTTTGGTACAGCTGTTTTTTAAGGTACGAAGGCTATTTAATGTAAAAAGGGGTGCTTTTGTTCCTCCTCCTGCTGTTGAATCGAGTGTGGTTGAATTTATTCCTTATGGAACGAATCTATTGGATAGAAAAATAGACGCCGGTTTCTTTGAATTTTTGAACATACTGTTTGCACATCCGAGGAAAACGGTGAAAAATAATATAAAAAAAATAACGGAGGATTTTGATAAGTTGAAAGATTTAGTTGTGAAAAGGCCTGAGGAGCTTTCAATAGAGGAGATGTATAAAATATACACGGAGAGTTGCCATGAATAGTTATGTTAAAATTATACCTTTGGGCGGGTTAGAAGAGATAGGTATCAATTCAACGGTATTTGAAACGGAAAATGATATGGTGCTCGTTGATGCCGGTTTGATGTTTCCTGAGGAGGATATGCTCGGCGTTGACATTGTCATACCGGATTTTGGCTACATTTATGAAAATGCTGAAAAGTTTAAAGCCCTTGTTTTAACGCATGCTCACGAAGACCATGTCGGTGCTATCCCTTATCTATTGCAGAATGCTAAGGTCCCTGTCTACGGTACGAAATTGACTCTCGGACTTGTTAGGGAGAAATTGAAAGAGTTTAAATTGGGCGATGTGGAGATGATTGAAATTGAACCGAGAAAAAAATTTTCCATAGGTGATTTCGAATTTGAAGCAATAAGAACGACCCATTCAATAGTCGATGGCGTGGGTTATGCTATAAACAGCTCAATAGGGACAATTATTCATACGGGTGACTTTAAAATAGATCAGACACCGGTTGACGGCAGACCGTTTGATATTTTGAAGTTTGCAGAATATGGCTCAAATGGTGTGAAGCTTTTAATGAGCGACAGCACAAATGCCAATAATCCCGGTTTTACCGGCTCTGAGAAGAATATTAGAAAGGCTTTGTCATCTATCTTCTTTTCGTCGAAAGGAAGAATTCTTCTCGTTACTTTTGCTTCTAATATTCACAGAATCCAGCAGGTAATCAATACGGCCATTGAAACAAAAAGAAAGGTGTGTATAACAGGTAAGAGTATGCTCCAAAACGCCACGATAGCAAGGCAGCTGGATTATCTTGACATACCCGACAGTATCTTGATAAACGAACAGGATATTGATAATTATCCCGAAGAAAAGGTTGTTGTGGTTACTACCGGTTCGCAGGGAGAGCCCATGAGCGGACTTTCGCGCATAGCATTGGGCGAGCATAAAAGAATTCATATAAAGCAGACAGACACCGTTGTCATATCGGCAAAAGCCATACCGGGGAACGAAAGAGCAATATTGAAGATAATCAATTCTCTTATGAGAAAAGGGGCTGATGTCTTCTTTGAGGGCAATTCCAGTGTCCATGTCTCGGGTCACGCTTCGCAGGAAGAGCTGAAACTTATGATAAATATGATTAGGCCGGAATATTTTATACCGATTCACGGAGAATATATGATGAGAAAGAAGCATACGGAATTGGCTGAGAGTCTCGGTATAGATAAAAAGAAGATATTCAACTTGGATAACGGTGACATACTGAAAATTTCAAAAGACGACGCCGAGAAAGTCGGCTCTATAAAAACAGGCAGGGTTTTTGTTGATGGAAAAGGCGTCGGTGATGTTGCCGATCTGGTGTTGAGGGATAGACTTCGCCTTTCAACAGACGGATTTGTTGTTGTGGTTGTTATTATAAATAATATGACAGGTGAGCTTATAAACGATCCTGAAATCATTACAAAAGGCTTGCTGTATGAGGAAAAATCTCAAAAACTTTTAAGAGAAGCTACAATGATGGTAAAGAATTTGATAAATCAGAGTGATATCAATATGAAAACGGATGCCTTTGAAATAAAGAAGAAGATAAGAAAAGCTATGAATAAATTTTTATACAAAAAGCTTATGAGGAGCCCGATGGTTCTTCCAATAATAATGGAAATATGAAAAAATATATTAAGATCTTCAATCTTTTCCTGATATTTTTGTCGGTGATTATCTTTTTATCATTGATTTCATACACTTTCAGCGATATTTTCTATCCTCATACCGACATAAGGAACTTTATCGGCCTGCTCGGCGTTGATATTTCTCATTATATGTTCAGCAACTTCGGTGTTTTGGCGTTTTATATTCCTTTATTTCTTGTCTTTTCCGTTTTTTCATACTCGGCTTCGTCCGCTAAATTCGTGAGGAGCCTGATATTTGCAATTTTATTTGTATTACTCGGTGATATTATGCTGTATGCGGCTTATGGCATAGATAGAAATTCTCTTTTATCAAAAGGGTATTTTGTATGCGGCAATATAGGTTATATGTTCGGACCGGGAGTTAAATATCTGCTCGGTAGAGTAGGTGTTTTTGTTGTTATCACTCCTGTGCTGTTATTTGCTTTTTATTTCGGTTCAAGGGAGTTTTTCTTGTTTGCTTACGATGAATTAAAGATTGATAAAGAGAATAAGGAAGACAAAAAGCATCAAAAGGTAAGGTTAATAAAAAAAAAGTCTGAAAAAAAAAGTGATAACAATAAGATAAAATCATATAAAAAAACAGAATACAAAATTCGTGATTCGGAAAAAACAGAAGATGAACAAAAGACGGATTTTATAAAAGAATCTGCCGACAAACCTGTTATAGATACTGAATTTCTCGATAAAAAAGAAGAAAAAGCCGTTATTGCAAAGGATAGGGACGGTTATCAATTTCCTTCTCTTGAGTTTCTCGATGAACCTATTCATATCGAAACGGAGATAGAAGAGGATGAAATATATAAAAATGCAAAAACACTTGAAGAAAAATTAAAAAATTTCGGAGTGGAAGGCAGCGTTGTTAATGTTAAGCCCGGCCCGGTCATTACTATGTATGAATTTAAACCGCGTTCGGGTATAAAAATCAGCAAAATATCAAATTTATACAATGACCTTGCAATGGCTATGAGAGCTATGTCTGTCAGAATTGTTGCACCCATACCGGGAAAGGCTGTTGTAGGAATTGAGATATCCAACCAAAAACGTCAAACGGTTTATATGAAGGATGTTTTATCTTCAAAGATTTTTTCCAGTTCCCATTCAAAACTTACGCTTGCTTTGGGTAAAGATATAGTTGGAAATTCTTTTGTTACGGATTTATCCAAAATGCCGCATTTATTGATTGCCGGAGCCACGGGTTCGGGTAAAAGCGTAGCTGTAAACGGTATGATTGTGAGTATTTTGTATAAATCCAAACCGGATGAGGTTAAATTCGTTATGATAGACCCTAAGATGCTGGAATTATCGATATATGACGGCATTCCTCATATGCTTATGCCTGTTGTTACAAACCCGAAAGAAGCAAGCGGCTCACTTGCCGCTTTGATTAGCGAGATGGAAACGCGCTATCACATAATGAGCGAGGTCGGTGTAAGAAATATAGACGGATTCAATGCAAAAGCCAAAAGAGGCTCCATAGAATACCCTGCAATGCCTTACATAGTTGTGGTTGTGGATGAGTTGGCGGATTTGATGATGGTCGGAGGTAAAAAAGTCGAGACATATATAGCAAGATTGGCTCAGATGGCGCGTGCAGCCGGGATTCATATGATTGTTGCCACACAAAGGCCTAGCGTCGATGTTTTAACGGGGCTTATTAAGGCCAACTTTCCTGCAAGAATTTCGTTTAAGGTTTCATCAAAGATAGATTCAAGAACTATTCTTGATATGCAGGGGGCAGAGGCTTTGCTGGGACGGGGAGATATGCTCTTTATGCAGCCTGCTTCGTCATCTTTGGTGAGGATACACGGTGCATTTATATGTGATGATGAGATTAAAAATGTTACCGATTTTGTTAAAACCCAGGGTTCGCCAGAATATAGCGAAGAACTTATAAACGCTACAAAAGAGGCAAGCGGAATAGAGGACGATACCGATTCGGAAGAAGATGAAATGTTTGAAGAAGCTCTGAGTGTTATCAGAGACGGCGGAAATCCCACTATCTCATATATTCAAAGAAGACTCAAGATAGGTTATAATAGGGCGGCGAGAATTGTTGAACAAATGGAAAAAAAAGGTATACTGTCAAAGCCGGATGATAGAGGCAGAAGGGAAATTTTAATGTAACCGGAGGTCATTATGGCTCTTGTTGTTCAAAAATACGGTGGAACGTCGGTCGGGAGTGTGGAGCGTATCGAAATTGTCGCTCAGCATATTAAAGAAACCAAGGATAAAGGAAATAATGTCGTTGCCATAGTTTCCGCTATGGCGGGAGAAACGGACAGATTGATAAAATTGGCGAAAGAGCTTTCAAATAATCCAAGCGAAAGGGAGATGGATTTGCTTTTATCAAGCGGTGAAAGGGTTTCAAGCTCTCTTGTTGCAATAAAAATTAATGAGCTCGGACAAAAGGCTATGGCCATGACAGGGCGTCAATGCGGTATGGTCACAGACGAGGTGCATACAAAAGCAAGAATAAAATCGATAGATGCAGATAAAATTATGAATTATGTTAACGACGGTTATGTAGTTATAATTGCCGGCTTTCAAGGAATAAGCGAAAAAACCGGGGATGTTACAACACTTGGAAGGGGGGGCTCTGATACAACGGCGGTCGCGGTTGCGGCGGCATTAAATGCCGATGTGTGTGAAATTTACACCGATGTTGACGGAATATATACGGCTGATCCGCGTATTGTTAAGAATGCCAGGAAGCTTGATAGAATAAGCTATTCTGAAATGATGGAGCTGGCCAGTCTCGGCGCTAAGGTTTTGCAGATAAGGTCTGTTGAATTCGGTATGAAATACAATGTTCCCATAATGGTTTTGTCGAGTTTTACATTTAATAAAGGCACTCTGGTTACAAAGGAGGATGAGAATATGGAAAAAATTTTGGTTTCCGGGATTGCTCAGGATAAAAATCAGGCAAGGCTGAAAATTAATAGCGTGAAAGATGAGCCGGGAATTGCTTCCAAGATATTTAACACGATTGCGTCAAACAATATCAACGTTGATGTTATAGTGCAGAATGTCAGTGATGACGGAAGGACGACGGATATTTCGTTTACTGTCCCAAGAGACGATGCGGAGAAAGCCTATGAACTGTTGAGGAATCTTGCAAAAAACATAGATGCCGGAGATGTTACGCTGAATAAGGATGTTGCCAAAGTTTCCATAGTTGGAGTCGGTATGAGGTCTCACCCGGGAGTTGCTGCAAAAATGTTTGATTCTCTGGCCAATGAAGGTATAAACATAAGGGCTATATCCACATCAGAAATAAAGGTTTCTTGCTTAATAGATGAAAAATATACCGAGCTTGCCGTTAGAACGCTGCACGATTCTTTTAATTTGGGTAATGAGTGATTAAACCTCAATAAGGAGGGTATTATAATGCTTGTTTTAGATTTTGAAAAGCCTATCTATGACATAGAAGAAAAAATCAATAATTTAAGGGAGATGGCGAATGAAAAAGGAATAGACGTTTTAGAGGAAATAGAAACTTTGGAGCAAAAGAAGAATGAAATTATTAAAAAGGAGTTTGAGAATCTCTCGATAGATAAAATTATTAAAATTGCTCGTCATCCAAACAGGCCGTACACGCTTGATTATATAAAGTATATCGTAGATGATTTTACAGAAATACACGGAGATAGATTGTTTAGGGACGATAAGGCGATAGTAACCGGATTCGGATACATAGACGAACAAAAAATCGCCGTAATAGGCCATCAAAAGGGAAAAAACACAAAAGATAATTTGTATAGGAACTTCGGTATGTCAAACCCCGAAGGATATAGAAAAACCCAGAGAGTAATGAAGCTTGCAGAAAAATTTAATATCCCGATAGTTACGTTTGTTGATACACCGGGGGCATACCCGGGAATCGGAGCCGAAGAGAGAGGACAATCCGAAGCAATAGCGAGAAATTTATACACGATGTTCGAGATATCCGTTCCTATTATTGTTGTTGTAACAGGTGAGGGCGGAAGCGGCGGTGCCCTTGCCATATCGAGCGGGGATAAAATCGGTATGCTCGAATTTTCCATATATGGTGTTATCTCGCCCGAGGGATGTTCATCCATTCTTTGGAGAGATACCGAACATTCAATTGATGCTGCCAAATCAATGAGGGTTACGGCAAAAGACCTGCTTGAACTTGGAATAATAGACGAAATAATAAAAGAACCTCTTGGCGGAGCTCATAGAAATTATGCGGAAATGGCGGATAACATTAAAAATTTCATTGTGAAAAACCTGCACGAGCTTAAAGACTTAAATAAAAAGAGACTTCTTGAAAAAAGATGGAGAAAATGGAGAGAAATGACAGCCAGGTTCCTATAAAGAAACTGGACGATTTAAGAAAAGAAATAAGCGATATAGATATAAGAATTATAAAATTGCTGGAAAAAAGGGCTCAGCTTGTTAAAGATGTCGGAGCTGTAAAAAGAAGCAAAAAACTTTCATTTTATTCGCCTGACAGAGAGACGAAGATATATGAAATTATTGAGCAGAATGCATCCGGTGATTTTCCGGTAAAAAGCCTTAAAACCATTTTTAGAGAGATAATGAGCGCCTCTATAAAATTGGAGGAACCTCTCGTGATTAGTTATTTGGGGCCTGAGGCAACATTTACACATGAAGCTGCAATCGAACGTTTTGGACTTTCCCTGCATTATATGCCCGAGGAGTCCATTGAAGATGTTTTTATGGATGTTGAGGCTGAGCGTGCCGATTTCGGTGTTGTGCCCATTGAGAATTCCATTGAGGGAGTTGTGAATTATACACTTGATATGTTTGTCAACTCTTCGGTTAAAATTGTTTCGGAAATTATAATAGATATCAATCACAACCTTTTATCGAAGTCTGACTCATTGGAACACATAAGATCTATCTATTCTCACCCTAACGCTTTGGGACAGTGTAAAAGCTGGATAAAAAAACACCTGCCCAATGTCTCTCTTTTTGAAACGACATCAACGGCCAAGGCAGCCAAAATCGCCGAAAAAGATGAAACTGTTGCTGCTATTGCATCTTCTGCGGCTGCTAAGATATATTCTTTAAACATACTGGCAAGGGGTATTGAGGATAAAAACAACAACATAACGCGTTTTCTTGTTATAGGTAATAAAATACCGAAAAAAAGCGGCAGTGATAAAACATCGTTTATGTTTACAATAAAAGACAGGGTTGGAGCTTTATATCAAATTTTAGAGCCTTTTTATAGGAACAGTATAAACTTAACGCGGATAGAATCCCGTCCCTCGAAGCAGAAAAGCTGGTCGTACATATTTTATGTTGATGTTGACGGGCATACGGATGACCGTAAGGTTAGAGAATCTTTAAAAGAGATTGAAAAATTTACGGTATTTTTAAAAATATTGGGCTCGTATCCCAAAAGTCAGCGCAGTTAGCTTAAAAAACAGTTTTCATACAGTTTTTCATATTTTTTTGTCATATTCTTAGGTAAAAACCGCTCGGTATCAAAATTTACGGCACGCTTTTTCATAAGCAATTCCAAAATAGCATTTTTCATCTGTTTAATGTTTTTCGGCTCTACAAGCAGGCCGTTGTCGTTTATCAGATAATCGGCACTTCCAATGTTGGTTGATACGACGGGAATTTTACATGATAAGGCTTCCTTTATCACTGCCGATGACCCCTCGCCGAATATTGAAGCTACAACGCAGACATCACTTGCAGCGTAAATATAACGTGTATCCTCAACAAATCCCGTAAATATAATATCTTTTTGTACATTTAAAGCTTTCGCGGTATCTATAAGTTTTTTAGTATTGCCAGAACCTGCTATAATGAGTTTTACATTATGCATTTCTTTTTTTAAAAGTGCAAACGCTTTTATGAGATAATCCTGCCCTTTCATAGTTTCTATCTTTCCCACGCTGCATATGTACATAAATTTATCGTCTATATTTAGGAAGTGAATGGCCTCATTCCTTGTGATGCACTTTGAAAATTTGGGGTCGATAGCACTTTCTATCCATTCGATATTTTTCAAAAATCTTAATTGCTCTGTCATATTCTTGGAGACAATAACTACCCTGTCCAATTTTTTGTATTTCCACTTTTTAATGGGATTTTTGATGGGTATCGTCACCCTCCTTGTTGCAATTGTGCATTTTACAAACGGTTTGAAAGCCAAAGCGTAATTGGCCGCAGCTCCCGTATGGGCGTGTATTATATCTATTTTATTGTCTTTAATTATTTTTATCATTTTTGCCGCAGCTTTTAAGCTAAAGCCGCTTATAAATTCTGCGGAATAAAGATTTTTTGCATGTTTGAAGAAATTTTCCGTTTCACTATTGCGTTTTACAATAACGAAGGAGTTAAACCTTTCATCAAGGTTATCTATAAGAAGCTTAAGCTGTCTTTCTCCTCCGCCCAGATTTTTTTCCGTATCTATATGAAGAATATTAATCTTGCTTATAAAAACATTTCCCCTTATTCTTTATTTAAGCAAAGATTTAAACCAATCCATGTCTTTTTTCCATATCCCTAATCTTTTTATTTCGTATTGAGAATCACCGTAATAATTGAAGCCCGGCTTTGTTGTAAAGATGCATTCAAATCCTACCTCTTTAGCTATTTTTAGAGACATCTCGTTATATGCACCCCAAGGCCACGAAAATGATTCGCAGATTTTTTTAACCTCCCATCCTATTTCACCCTTAGAAACCTCCAATTCGGATCTTATTCTTTTTATCTGATCCTTTTCTGATTCCCATTCTCCTATTTTATCACTGTTTTTTTCTTTCTTATATGCTTCCACAACGCTGTTTAGTTCATCTTTCCATCCCTGTTTATCGAAGAATTTTATATATCCGTTATCCAATACGTATTGAGCAAGTCTATCCCTTAAATCCTGGTATGCAGTAAATTCTCTTGCTATAAATTCTGGTTTTCTTAAAAAATCCGGTGTTCCCAGTCGTTCATCTCCTTTTATTGCGCTCCACGCCGACAGTTTGTGCTGAGGGTGATTGAACCCGATAATTTTATCTGATGCGTATATTCTTCTATGAAATTTACTGTGGGGCTCTATATCTATTACGCCGCTTTTGTCCATTTCTCTAACTTCTCTCCAGCACAGTCTTCTTTCCTGCTTTTTCCTCCTGCCGTTTTCCACTACATAATTCGCACTGCATTTAGGTATCATATCTTTTGTTATTTTCCCTTCGTAATAATCGTCTAAATTGAAACCGAGATATTCGTCCTCTTCCACTGTCCACGAAACGACAAAAACAATAGCTCTAAATCCGTATTTTTTTAAAAGAGGGTAAGCATATACCCAAGTATCCAAATATCCGTCGTCTATGGTTATAACTATACCTTTGTCAAAATCCTTTTTCCCTGTTGTCAAAAATTCCCCCAACTCTTTTGTCCCTATGGATTCATACCCCTCGTTTTTTAGAAATTTTAACTGTTCTTCGAATAATTCGGGCGATACTGCCAATACATTATCGTCATAATTAATATGATGATAAAGTAAAACCGGAACTCTATCGTTAATCATAACCATCAACCTCCAATAATTTTTTTATCGGTTTGTAAACATCTTGCGGCTTTATGTCTTTCATACATCTATGATTGTTTTTTTTGCACCTGTTAGTACCGTGCAGAGAACACGGTCTGCATGTTAACTCCTTTTTTTCAAACACGTAACTTTTTCCTTTGGGATAAAACCCAAACTCCTTCACCGTAGGCCCGAATATAGCTATAACGGGTATATCCAGCGCCGATGCCATGTGCATTAATGCAGAATCGTTTGATACAACGAGGCTGCACTCTGCCATAAATTCTGCTGTTTTCCTTATGGATAGTTCGCCTGCAAAATTCACAACATTTTTATATCCGTTTTTAATATAACTTGCAATATCAAATTCGTCTTTTGAACCGAATATACGAATCTCGCAGTCCTTATCCTTGTTAATCAGTTCTATGAGTTCTTTGAAATATTCCTTGGGCCATCTTTTCGTTTCCCATTTGGCGCCGGGAGCTATGCCTATAATAGGCTTTCCTGATTGTTTATCCTTGTTTTCGACAAATAGAACGGCTTTGGCATCTTTGTAATTATTAGATATAAGCTTTATTTCGTCATCTATATTATACTCTGTTTCTCTTTCTTTTATGAAGAAAAGAAGTTTTTTATGAAGTAATTTATGCCTGTATAGAGTGTGTTTGTTGACCCTTTTGATGTTTTTCGTTTTAACAAGTAGAGATAAAGCAATGCTTCTTGGGTTTTTATGCAAATCAAAGACACAGTCAAATGTTTCTCTGCTTATTTTTTTTGAAAACTCAAATATACTTTCTTTTTTTTTTAGTTCTATAACTTTATCTACAAAGGGCTGTTTGTATAGTATTTCTGCAAATTCCGCTTTTGTAGCATAGTATATAGTACTTTTTGGGTAGATTCCTTTCAGCTTTTGCAAAAAAGCCGTTGTCAATATTATATCTCCGAGTGAAGAAAATCTTATGACAAGAAATTTCATAGCAGTTTAAAAACGGCGTCCAAAACCATAGTTGGAGTTATATCCAACATACATTTAAAATGTTTCTTATGACACGATACACTGCCGTGTTTTCCGCACGGTCTGCATTCCAGTCCCCTGATTTCAAGTATTTCATTTTTGTCGCTTAATGGAAAAAATCCGAATTCGGGAATTGTGGGTCCGTAAATATCTATTGTAGGGATATTATATGCGCTTGCTATATGAATCGGAGCCGAGTCGTTGCTTATTAACAAACTTAGCCTTGATATGGCGTAAAACATATCTTTTATGTTTGTTTTTCCCGTTAAATCTATAATTTTATCATTGTTGTCTTTTATAAATTCCGACCTTTCAATATCTTTATGTGTGCCGAAAAGTACTACCGTATAGCCTTTTTCACTCAGGGAACGTGCAACTTCTCTAAAATATTTTTCAGGCCATCTCTTTGTAGGCCAGACAGAAGATGCGCTTATTCCTATGAGCTGTTTATTTCTGTCTATACTGTATGCCTCCAGTATCCCCTCAATAAACCTTTTATTGTCCTCTGAATAGTATAGTTTTATTGATTTTGATATTTTTTTAAAGTTCAAAGGAGATAGGAGCAAAAGAATTTTATCCCTTTCATGAATATGTTTTATCTTTCTTACCTTGTTAGTGTAAACGAAACTTATATCCGCTTCATTAAATCCGATACGTGTTTTTGCCTTGGAAAAAAAAGCAACAAGAGAACTCCTAAAACTCATGTGAGGTGATATAACCACATCAAAATTGAACTGTTCTATCTTTTTCATAATTCTGAACAGCCCCATTATGCCGTTGTCTTTTCCGTGTTTATCGTATGTTATAATACTGTCAACCTTAGGATTTAAACTGAACACGTCTTTGTTTTCGGGAATAATCAGGGCTGCTATAAAAGAAGTCGGGTCGTTTTCTTTAATTGTTTCTATAAGGGGTTCTGTCAATATGGTGTCACCCAAGAAAGCGGTTTGAATAATCAAATAACGTTTTGACATGGTCCAATGATACAAAAGTTTTTATAAAAAATACAGTTTTTTAAGCAGTTTATAAACACAGGAGTAAAACAAGCGGGCATCGTAAAGCCCGCTTGTGTTTTACATATTATGCATCCCAGTAAAGAACGAATTCCGCCGGATGCGGTATAGAATTTACATATTTTATTTCGTTTTCTCTTTTGTAATCTATCCAGGCTTTTATTAAATCTTCGCTGAAAACATCTCCCCTGAGCAGGAAATCATAATCGTTTTCCAAAGCATTGAGGGCATCTTCAAGGTTTGCAGGAGCCTTGTCTATGCCTGCCAATACCTCGGGAGGCAAATCGTATATGTTTTTATCCAACGGCTCACCCGGATCTATTTTGTTTATTATACCGTCAAGTCCGGCCATCAGCATAGCTGAAAAAGCAAGGTAGGGATTAGCTGTTGGGTCGGGAAATCTCACCTCTATTCTTTTTGCTTTGGGTGAAGGTGAATACATAGGTATTCTTATGGCTGCGCTTCTGTTTCTTGATGAATACGCAAGGTTAATTGGTGCTTCGAATCCCGGTATGAGTCTTTTATAAGAGTTGAGTGTCGGGTTGGTAAATGCAGCCAAGGCTTTTCCGTGTTTCAGTATTCCGCCTATATAGTAAAGTCCAAGCTCGCTCAAACCTGCATAGCCGTTTCCGGCAAATAACGGTTTTCCGTCTTTCCACAAACTCTGGTGCGTATGCATGCCCGTGCCGTTGTCTCCGGCAAGGGGCTTGGGCATGAATGTTACCGTTTTACCGTAAAGCAAAGCCACGTTTTTTATTATGTATTTGAATTTAAGTACGCTGTCTGCCTGCGTAACAAGAGGTCTGAATTTTATGTCGATTTCGGCTTGACCTGCTGTTGCAACTTCGTGGTGGTGAGCCTCAGTTTCGATACCGGACTTTTCCAGCTCGAGCACCATTTCAGTTCTTAAATCCTGAAGGCTGTCGGTTGGAGGAACAGGGAAATATCCCTCTTTATGTCTTACTTTATGCCCAAGGTTCGGATCCTCATCTTTTGCCGAATTCCAAATACCTTCCATTGAATCAACTTTATAAAAAGCCGTATTGGATTCAACCTCATATCTTACATCATCCAATATGAAAAATTCCAATTCCGGTCCGAAATACGCCGTATCGGCTATGCCTGTTGATTTCAGATATTCCTCTGCTTTTTTAGCTATGGCCCTCGGGTGTCTTTGATACTGCTCCCTTGTTAAGGGGTCAACAATATCGCATACCATGTTCAGTGTTTTTTCCTCCGTAAATGAATCCATAAATGCAGTGGACGCATCCGGAACAACAAGCATATCGCTTTCGTCTATGGCTTTCCAGCCTCTAATTGAAGAACCGTCAAACCCCAAGCCTTCTTCAAACACATCCTCCTCAATTACATGAGCCGGAACGCTGAAATGCTGCCATGTTCCAATCAGGTCGATAAATCTGAGATCAACGATTTTAATGTCTTCCTCTTCAATTTTTTTAAGTACATCTTTCGGTGTCATAAATACCTCCTTGAATATCATTTTAAAACAATTGAGCAATATATATTCCAATGCTGTTATAAAAGGAAAAATGGCAAAATATTTTTATTAGTGACACAATAATTTGCATTTTTGAATACAATTTTGTATACATTTGTACATGTTAAAAGGACAGATTAATATAAAAGAAGGCTATTTGACTATAATACACGAAGCCAGCAAACTGCTGAGTAAAAAAAATACGCTTAAAGAATCCTTAAAAGAGATATTAAAGATTCTATATTCCTATTGGGATGCACCTATATCCTTTGTGGCTTTATACGACAACGATGCTTCAAAGATAAAAATTGTAGAGAGTTTCGGATTAACAAGGAAGGAAACACTGAGGGGAATTTTTAAGAAGGGTGAAGGTGTTGTGGGTTCTATCTTTAAAAACGAAATACCTGCCATCATCAGCGACATTGGCGATAATCCGCGTTATCTAAACAGAACGAAGCTTTTAAAGCGATTTAGTGACGATATGGTCTTTATAGGAGTTCCTATTAAGGTAGGCGGAGAGAAATTCGGCGTGCTCGGTGTTTATAAGGAGAAGAATAAGAATTTTTCAAATGACGATGCCGTAAAAATGCTCACGACGCTGGCAACATTAATCGGTTTAACAAAAAAGATGTATGAAAGAATGGAAGAGGAGCGTAGGTTCTGGCAGCAGGAAAAACAGATATTATTAAACAGCCTGAATAAAAACTCGCATATTATGGACGATATTATAGGAATCTCAGATGAAATTACGAACATAAAAAAAACGATAATTCGTATAGCCGATGCGAATTCTACTGTCTTTATAACCGGAGAAAGCGGCACGGGAAAAACCTTGATTGCAAGGGCCATACATAATCTTAGCACGAGAAAGGGTAAGCCCTTTGCAACAATAAATTGCGCTGCAATTCCGGAGAATCTGCTTGAAAGCGAACTGTTCGGGTATGAAAAGGGTGCTTTTACCGGAGCTCTTGCAATGAAAAAAGGAAAATTCGAGCTGGCCGATAAGGGAACTCTTTTTTTGGATGAGATAGGGGATATGCCTTTATCATTGCAGGCAAAACTGTTAAATGTAATACAGGATCGTGAGATTACCAGGCTTGGGGGAGAAGACACCATACCGATAGATGTGAGAATTATAGCGGCAACCAACAAAGATATAGAAAAGATAATTAAACTCGGAAGATTCAGGGAGGATTTATATTATAGATTGAATGTTTTACCCATATATGTTAAACCCCTCAGGCAGAGAAAGGACGATATACCTATTCTGATAGACTTTTTCCTAAAAAAGATAAATAAGAAACACAATAGAAATATACGAATAACCAATAACGCGCTTAAAGCTCTGGTGAACTATGAGTGGCCTGGAAACGTTAGAGAGCTTGAAAATACAATAGAAAGGCTGGTTGTTTTAAACGATATAAAAATAGACGAAAAGGATTTGCCTGATTATATCAACAATCAGGAGATGAAAGATATTAATATTCGCGACATCTCGTATAAAGACGTGCCCTATGCAATAGAGTCCATAGAAAAACAGCAGATACAGAGCGCTTTAAAGGAAACAGGGTATGTACGCTCAAAGGCCGCAAGACTGCTCGGATTTACTATTAGACAGCTTGATTACAGAATAAAAAAGTACGATATAAAGATAAAAAAGTTTTAGACAATGTAGGACGGCATAAGGAATAACTTTGGTTTTGCAATTTTAGACATCAAATTCTTCACTATAATCAATTAATATATTTTTTGGGATAAAAACCTTGGCCGAGTAGCTTTCTGCCTTGTTATTCACCCGGCCAAAGATAAAGTTAAGTTTCCAATTAAAAAAATGATGTTTTGATCTACAAATATTCAGACATTATTCCGATAAATGCAGCTAATCCGCCGCCGCTCCACGTTTTGCCAATTCTCTATCAAGCATCAATAGCCCGTTTCTGCTTTCCTCGACCATCTCGAGCTGGGCTATAATTTCTTCGTCGTTTGCTTCTTCTTCCACCTGTTCGTCTATGAACCATTGAAGCATATTGTAGGCGGCTCTGTCTTTCTCACTCTCGGCAATATCCACAAGCTCGTTAATGCTTTTTGTTATAAATTGCTCGTGTTTTAGAGTTGCTTGGAAAACGTCAAGAGGTGATTTCCACTCACTCGGCGGTTCGTTTATTGCAAACAATTTTAGTTTTCCGCCCCTGTTTTTTAGATGTTCATAGAACTTCATTGCATGTTCTACCTCTTCTTGATACTGAACATACATCCAATTCGCAAAACCCTTCAAATTGATTGATTCGAAGTAAGATGACATAGAAAGATAAAGATAAGCAGAATACATTTCTTTATTAATCTGTTCGTTAACTGCATTTTCCATAGTTTCTGAAATCATAAAATCATACCTCCTCTATATTTGGTAAATAGTGTAGTGCCTCTTCAACTTTTTTCCTCGGATATTCGTAATCTTCCATTTCACCGGACAAAAACGTGTCGTAAGATGCCATATCGAAATGTCCATGACCGGAGAAGTTAAATAATATAGTCTTTTCCTTCTGCTCTTCTTTGGCCAAAAGCGCCTCGTCTATTGCTCCCTTTATGGCATGGCTTGTTTCCGGAGCCGGTATAATGCCCTCTGTTTTTGCAAAAAGGAGTCCAGCCTCAAAAACCTCTGTCTGTTTATATGCAACAGCGTCAAGCAAGCCGTCTTTTCTAAGCTGGCTTAAAATGGGTGAATCTCCGTGGTATCTCAAACCGCCTGCGTGTATGCTCGGGGGCATAAAATTATGGCCGAGTGTGTACATGAGCAGAAGCGGAGTCATTTTTGCAACATCTGCATAGTCATAATGAAAAATGCCTTTTGTGAGAGTAGGACAGCTCGCAGGTTCAACGGCAACTATCTTGACCTCTTTACCGTTTATTTTATCCCTCATAAACGGCAGGCTGACACCGCCCAAGTTGCTGCCTCCGCCGCAGGGAGCTAAAATTACATCGGGATAATCACCGATCATTTCAAACTGTTTTTTAGCCTCCAATCCTATCACCGTTTGATGCAGAAGGACGTGGTTCAATACGCTGCCGAGTGCGTAGTTCGTGTTTTCGTGTGTTGCAGCGTCCTCTATGGCTTCACTTATGGCCAGTCCGAGACTGCCGGGATTGTCAGGTTCTTCTTTCAGGATGTTTTTTCCTGTTTGTGTTTTGTCGCTTGGAGAGGCAAAAACCTCAGCGCCCCACATATGAATCATGGATTTTCTAAAAGGCTTTTGATTGTAGCTGACCTTTACCATATATACCCTGATTGTCATATCAAGCAGGCTGCCGGCCAAAGCCAGAGCGCTGCCCCATTGTCCTGCTCCCGTTTCCGTTGTCAGTGTATTTACGCCCTCCATTTTATTGTAGTATGCCTGTGCTATCGCAGTATTTGGTTTATGGCTTCCAGCAGGTGATACCGATTCGTTTTTGTAGTATATTTTTGCAGGTGTTCCCAGAGCCTTCTCCAAATTATATGCTCTTACAAGAGGAGTAGGTCTCCAAATGGAGTATATCTCTCTTACCTTTTCCGGAATGGGTATTTCTCTTTGAGAGCTCATTTCCTGTTCTATTATGGCATTTGGAAAAATTTTTAAATCCTCAGCCGTTAACGGTTTCTGAGTCTGCGGGTTCAGAGGCGGGCTCAAAGGTGTGGGTAAATCCGGCAGTATGTTGTACCAATATTTTGGTAAATCCTCTTCATTTAACAAAATTTTTTTTCCTGACATAGTTTCCCCCCTTAAAAAAAATTATATCGCAGTCTTATATCATAATAGCGTTAAAAATTCAAAATGTATTATTTGATGTCGATAGGTGATTTTGTTATTGACTTATTTAATAATATCAATATAATATGTAAAATTTTTTAGGAGGTAGTTCATGTTTAAAAAAACTTTACTTGTTATTGTAGCGATTTTTTTCTTATCTAAACTGTCTTTTGCCGGACTAACAACATACGAGCTTGTTGGAGTTGTCAAATCCGATAATCACAATGCGGTTGTAAAGAGCGTTAAGGCCGCTCTATCAAAAGATTTTAGGGTTATTACTTTGTTTAACCCGGCAGGGGATAAAAATCTTACCGTATTAATTTTACAGGATGAAACATTTTTCAATGCTGTGGACAATACGGGAAGGAATTCATTCTTCGCTCTTCCGTTAAGGGTAGGTGTGCAGCAGGCAAAAGGAGTTAACAATGTGATGTTTACAAATCCGGTTTATGTTGCCGCTGCTTATGCAAAAGGCGAGGATAAACTGTTAAAGACTGCAAAAACAGTAAAAAATAAGCTTGAAAAAAGCCTTCTTAGTGTAGCCAATATAAGTGCTGCGAAAAAGGATTTTGGTTATTCAACCGATTTGGATGAAATCGGCAGCTGGCAGATGATGGGTCAGAGTATCTATACTATCTCCAAAATAGGTTCAAAAAAATTCCAAACGATCGATGCAGCGGTTAGTGCTATAAGCGATTCTTTAAAAAAGCATACAAACGGATGGACACAAGTGTATGCTATAAAATTGAAAAATGCCGAGATTATAGGTGTTTCAAACCCAAAGTTTGAGAAGGAAGCCTTCGAAATTGGCGGGAACAACCACCTGTGTGCTTTCCCTATTGAGATAGTCATCAAGGGGGAAAAAGGAGATGTCGCAGCCTGGATATTGCCCGAAATGTATAGAATGTCGCTCTATTTCATGGATGCCGGTATGGGTGCGTTTTCCGCTCATATGTCTATGCCGGGAGAGATTGACGCTTCTTTAAGCGGTTTACTAAAATAAATAACACCTTCTAAAAGTTGTAAAAAAGGAGACCTTGTAATTGTGGTCTCCTTTTTTTATAACCTTGAAAATATTAACTTCATATATACAATAAACTATGGGTTTTGTAAAAGATTTTAAGTGTAAATATAGGTAGTATCTGCTATGTCAAATAAACGTTATAAAACCATATCAAGAAAGGCAGCGGGTGTTTTTAAGTGTAAAAGAAGTGAATTTTACTCTTTTGTATACCCTGTTGCTAACAAAGAAGAGGTAAAACAAATAAGGCTGTCTTTAAAGAAAAAATA
>JALTDI010000165.1 GCA_027074255.1 Desulfurellales bacterium | reverse complement strand
TTGTTAGCGGATTAAAACAGAGCAGCACAGCGTTAATAGGAGGCGAAACGGCTCAGATGCCGGATATGTATGAAAACGGAGAGTATGATTTGGCCGGTTTCTGCATAGGGATAGCACAAGAAAAAGAATTGATAAAAAACAGAGTCAAGCAGGGCGATATTCTAATCGGTATATCTTCAAGCGGTTTTCACTCAAACGGCTACTCGCTTTTGAGAAGGCTGTTTTTTGATGTTGCCGGTTATAGCCTTGATAAATTGATAGACGGTGTAACCCTATCTGAGATTCTGCTTAGGCCCACAAATATATACGTAAATACCTTTGATGAAATGAGGCCGTTTGTTAAAGCCGCTGTTCACATAACGGGAGGCGGTTTTTATGAAAATATTCCGAGGGTTCTTCCTGTAGGATTGAGAGCCGTAATAGAGAAAAAGGTGCTGCCTGAGATTAATATATTTAAAATTGTTCAGGAAATAGGCAGCATAAGCAATAAGGAGATGTATAGAACGTTCAATATGGGTATCGGATTTATCGTGATTATAGATGAGAAAGATAAGGAAAATGTAAAAAACATTGTGAAAAAAAACGGTTTCAACCCTTATGTTATAGGGTATATTGAAAAGGGCGAAGGCGGTGTGAACATTGTATAAACTCGGTGTTTTGATATCGGGCAGAGGCTCGAACTTTCATTCCATATTGAAAAACATACAATCCGGCTATATTAAAAATGCAGAAATTGCTGTTGTCATAAGTAATAATAAAAACGCAAAGGGATTGGATATAGCCTTAAAAAACGGTATTGACTCCGTTTTTATAGATTCTGATAATTTATCAAGAGAGGAATATGATAAACTGTTAATTGACAAGCTCAGGGAATTTGATGTCGATATTGTGATACTTGCAGGTTTTATGAGGATACTATCGAGACGTTTTATAAAGGAATTTAAAAACAGAATCATTAATATTCACCCGGCTCTTTTACCGTCTTTTAGAGGTCTGCATGCACAGAGACAGGCGCTTGAAAAGGGTGTGAAATTTACCGGTGCAACCGTACATTTTGTGACAGACGAGCTTGACGACGGTCCCATTATAGCACAATCGGTTGTTCCCGTTTTGAGTGATGACACCGAGGATTCTCTGAGCGAGCGTATATTGAAAACAGAACATAAAATATATCCATTGTCCGTGAAATTGATTACGGAGGATAAAATTATATTGAAAGGCGACAAGATTATATCTATCGGTGATGATTTGAATGATGATTTTTATGCCGTAAACCCGAAGGAGCTTTAATGGGAGGAGCTATGGAATATGAACCTGTTATAGGGCTGGAAGTTCATATACAGTTATTGACAAATACTAAGATTTTCTGTTCATGCTCAACTGATTTCGGAGCTGAGCCGAATACGCATATTTGCCCCGTTTGTTTGGGGATGCCCGGTGTTTTGCCTGTTTTAAACAAGCAGGTCGTTGAATATGCAATCAGACTCGGTATAGCGCTTAACTGCAAAATAAACCGTTTTTCTAGATTTGCGAGAAAAAATTATTTTTATCCTGACCTGCCGAAGGGTTATCAGATATCTCAGTACGAACTCCCAATTTTGGAGGGGGGTTATGTGGAGATTGATTTAAAAGGTGAGCACAGGAAGGTTAAGCTTGAAAGAATCCATATGGAGGAAGATGCCGGTAAAACAATACATAAGGGAGACGGAAGTTATGTTGATTTGAACAGGGCAGGTGTGCCGCTTCTTGAGATGGTTTCTTTGCCTGTTATGCATACGCCTGCCGAGGCTGCCGAATATTTGAGGACAATAAGAAAGACGGTTAGATATCTCGGTATATGCGATGGAAATATGGAAGAGGGTTCTATGAGATGCGACGCCAATATTTCCGTGCGGCCAAAAGGAGAAACGAAGCTTGGAACAAAGGCCGAGCTTAAAAATATGAATTCATTCAAACATGTCGAAAAGGCTCTTGAATATGAGATAGAAAGGCAGATTTCCGCTTTGGAAAACGGAGAAAAGATTGTTCAGGAGACAAGATTGTGGGATGAAAAATCCGGCATTACAAAATCCATGCGCTCGAAGGAAGAAGCCTTTGAATATAGATATTTTCCCGACCCTGATCTTGTTCCGCTATTAATAGATGATGAATGGATAGAAAGGGTTAAAAAAGATATACCAGAGATGCCCAAAGAAAGACAGGATAGATTTGTAACAGAATACGGATTGAAAGAGGATGATG
>JALTDI010000164.1 GCA_027074255.1 Desulfurellales bacterium | reverse complement strand
CTATACGTACGTTCCGAGTTTTGATACAACCTGGAGTTTTGTACTTGCATCAAAACAGTATGACCCGAAAGCTCTATCTGAAGAAAAGATTAATGAACTTATAAGCGAACGGATTAGTGGAGAATTAAGGTTTTACGATGGTGAGGCACACCGAAGGATGTTCTCTTTGCCAAAAGATATCAAACGGATATTAGAATCAAATACCAAGGAGATTATTGGTGATTCCAACCCACTTGTCCTTACAAGAAAAGAAAACGTATGATTCTTGTTAAAGGCGGTACACTTCTCACTTTAACTGAACAAGGTATAATCGATGCGGGAGACATTGTAATAGATGGCTCCCGCATTTTTTATATAGGAAACAGTAAAAACTACGATATTAAATTCGACGAAGTGATCGATGCTTCTAATTTTTTTGTAATGCCCGGGTTTGTGAACACACATACTCACCTTGCAATGGTGTTAATGCGAGGTGCAGCAGATGATATTGCACTTCACAAATGGTTAAACGATGTAATTTTTCCTATAGAATCCCGACTAACGCCTGAAGATGTATATTTTGGCAGTTTGCTTGCTCTTATTGAATCTATAAAAAGTGGTGTTACCACGGTGGCGGATTTTTATTTTCATATGGAATCTTCTGCAAAAGCAGTTCAAGAAATAGGTGCGCGTGCGAACCTCGGCCTCGGCCTTACATCGAAATTTGATATGGATACTGTCAAATTAAAGCTTGCAGAAAAATTTGTTTCTCGTTATAACGACACTGCAGATGGAAGAATCTTGGCGAGCTTTGCCCCACATTCACCATACACCTGCACATTGAAATTCCTTAAAGCTGTAAGCAAGAGAGCAAAAGAAATGGGTGTTCTCGTGCATACACACCTGCATGAAACTGAAAAGGAAATTATAGATTTCAAAAAACTCTACGGAAAAACGCCCATACAGAGATTAGAGAAAGAAGGATTCTTTGAAGCAAAGGTGAATACTGCACATTGCGTTTTTTTAGATGAAGAGGATTACAAAATTTTAAAGGAAAACAATGTTGGAGTTGCATTAAACCCTCAAAGCAATTTAAAGCTGGGTTCAGGAATTCCCGATATTCCTAAAATGCTTGAGCGAGGGCTATCACTCGGTATAGGAACTGACGGTGCTGCATCCAATAACAACCTTGCCTTGATAGAAGATATGCGGTTAGTTTCTTTCCTTGCAAAGGGTATCTCTAAAAATCCTGAACTGCTTAGCGCAGAGCAACTTTTAAGAATGGCAACCGTTCAAGGTGCAAAAAATATTGGTTTTGAGAATTTAGGTCTTCTCAAGAAAGGATTTCTTGCGGATATAATTTTGATAGACAAGCAGAATGCAAATCTTATGCCGAATACAAATCCTTATTCTCTTATCGCCTATTCAATGTATCCGGGCAACGTAGATACGGTAATAATAAATGGAAAAGTGGTAATGCGTAACAAAAAAATTCTCACAATCGATGAGAAAGCCGTAAAAAAAGAAATTTCAAAACTTGCCCATAGAATATTTATAAAGAGTTAACTGCAGCTTTTATGCGGTTTATTGCCTTTTTTAAATTTTCCATTGAATTTGCATAAGAAATCCTGATATACCCTTCTCCGTATTTTCCGAATGTATTGCCTGGGATTGTTGCAACACCATAATCCAGCAATTTCATTACGAAATCGTTTGAGCTTAAGCCAAAAGATTTTATGTTTGGAAAAGCATAAAATGCACCCTGTGGCATTTTGCAGGATATTCCCTCTATTTTGTTCAGTTCATTTACAATGTAATCTCTTCTCTTTTTGTATTCTAACCGCATTTTCTCTACTTCATCTTGTGGCCCTTTCAGTGCCTCTATTCCGGCAAGCTGTGTAAAAGTTGCTGTGCAAGAGTTGGAAGAAACAAGAAATTTGTTAAAAATTTTTGCAATTTCTTTATTTGAAACGCCATAGCCAAGCCTCCAGCCAGTCATAGCGTACGTTTTTGAAAATCCGTCAAGTATAATCGTGCGTTCTTTCATCCCGGGAATGGACGCAATGCTGAAAAATTCTCCTTCGTATACTATCCTTGAATAAATTTCATCGGATAAAACATAGATATCATTTTTCAATGCTTCTTCAGCAATAAATTGTATGTCTTCTTTTGAAAAAATATTTCCTGTGGGGTTTGCAGGACTTATTAGAATAATAAGTTTTGTGCGTGGTGAAATGATTGATTTAAAATAGTTTTTATCAAAGGAGAAATCGT
>JALTDI010000163.1 GCA_027074255.1 Desulfurellales bacterium | reverse complement strand
ATTAAAAAGACTAAATTCTTAAATCTTAGCCGATTTATTGCAATGTCATTATTTTTGCTGTTTGTTCAAAGCATAATCCATTGTTTAATATTCAGATCGTCAGATTGTGCAGTGCCGGCGTTTAGTTTTTTAAATAGCAGCAGGATGCTTTTGATGCTTTCACTAAAAAAGAGGTGGCTGCTGCATATCTTTGAATCGCTTGCGCCGAATCCCTTTATACTGTCAAAGTGATTTTCGAAAAAGCAAGCAGTATTATCCTCCATTCGTGCATCGGTTATCAAATATGCTATTTTCATAAGTTTAGCCTCCTGCATCAGATAATCTATATGCCAATGCGGTTTTTTGTTTTTATTGATGTGACTCTTTATCCTTTTTCTTAAACCGCCCATTGCGGAGCCGATATAAATATAAAATCCATTTTTAAACTCTATGAAGCCCGGTTTACCCACCTTTATCGTTTTGCTTTTTTCCAATTGCAAAATAAGAGCATAAATTCCCGCTTCCTTCGGCACCATATATAAGTGTAAGTCATCATTTTTTAAAAACATAAGCTGCATATATAACAATATCATGTTCGTCCAAAATAGACAATCCATAAAAAAAGATCGATGCAGTCTGTGAAATTCCTTAGACAATCAATGACTTTGAAAAATTATTGTTTCAAATTTAAAATTAATTGATATTTTACTTGATTTTGAAAGAAAACGGCGTACTAATATCGTATTACTTTTAAAGGAGGCGGTTTTATGGACGACACATCAAAGAAGCTCGTCAGAGGTCTGGGGCTGGTCGGTATTATAGCATTGGGTGTTGATAATGTCATCGGCGGCGGTATAAATTATGTTTCCGTCCAGATTCAGGGAAAAGTGGTAGGCATAGGCCCTCACCTTCCGTTGGTTATGCTTATCGATGGTTTGGTAGCGCTATTTATAGCCATAACTTACTCATATTTAGGATCGGCTATGCCAAGGAGCCGGTGGTGAATATGTGTGGGTAAGCAGGGGCTGGAAAGGAGCTATGGGTTTTTTGTCCTCATTTTCTTTTTGGCTGGCGCAGGCTGCTGCAGCAGGAGCGATAGCTTATTTTGACCCTAACTTTTTCGGTACGTTTTTCAATCAAATAGGACTCACGGGTTTAGGGCATTGGATTAATTCTCCTGCCGGTACAATTATCATAGGGCTTGGGATAATATGGTTTGTGTGGCTTAGTCATATCATAAGTATTAAATCTGTCGGATGGACATCTGTTATTTTAATGGTGCTGATGTTTCTTGGGGGATTTTTTATAATCTACTACGGTTTGGCTAATACACCTGCTGACTATGCCAAAGCTCTTCAGGCACACGGAATAAATATGAACCATTATGTTGCGCTGGGCAAGGCAAAAGCCCCTGTTGCGTCACTTTCGGATTTACCCAAAGCATTGTTTATCATGTTTTTTGCTTTTGTTGGATTTACCTCTATGTCTCAGGCTTCGGGCGAAACAAAAAACCCGAAAAGAACATTGGCAATAGCATTTCCTTTGGCTGTGGTTATTATAACGGTTTACTTCATTTTATATGCTGTCGGTGTATATCATACGGTGCCGTGGCAGTATATATTGGGGCAGCTTCTATCTGGCCACTCTTCGATGATTAACGGGCCTGCACTTATGGGTTATGTGATGCCTGAAGCCATAGCGGCATTTGTTACCCTAATGGTGGCATTTGCCTTATTTAACGATTTGCCGCCAATCTATCAAACCCTCACAAGACTATTTTATTCATGGGGTGTTGATGAAATTTTACCGAAATGGATGGGAAATATTAACGACAGGGGCGTACCCGCTGTTTCCGTAACGGTAAACACGCTTATTGTGAGCCTGTTTTTCTTGCTTACAGTGTGGTTTGGCTGGGCCACGGAGATATCCGTTGTTTCTGCTGCTGCTTTATTTATGTATGTTGCTGTTGGAATTACATCTTTGACCTTTATAGACCATGCCCCTCATCTGGAAAAGGAATCGGCGCTTAAACACAACATTTTAGTAATTTTTGCGGCTTTAATTGCCATCTTTGTTCCGTCCTGGCTATTCATTGAGGGCATTACCACGAGCTTGGGAGAAAAATGGTATCTGCAATCGATTGTACAATGGGTCATAGTTATGGCTATAGGCGGATTTATATATTACCTTGCCTACAAAAAAGCGCAGCAAAAAGGAAAATCATTAGAAGATACAATGAAAGAGCTCCCTCACTCTTAAATGCCTCAATACCTTTTT
>JALTDI010000162.1 GCA_027074255.1 Desulfurellales bacterium | reverse complement strand
ACTATCCGTTTGGTTTTTGCATAATCTATGTATCTTTTACTCTTCTCATAAAAAACAAACCCAACAAAGTCAACACCCAAATCAACAGCGGATAAAACATCGTCAAGGTTCGTCATTCCGCAAAACTTAACCTTCATACTAACTCCGAAAAAGTATTTTCAGCATTATAGCGTGTCGTTTTATTCATTCTATAAAATCTATGAACTTCCTCTCCATATTCTTTGATTCTTTTAGCAGTACCTCGCCGATTAGAAAGGCGTCGCAGTCATCTCTTAGATACTCTATATTCTGTTTTGTTTTAATGCCGCTTTCTGCAATCTTTAAAGTCTCAAAATTTATACTGTTCAATATTGTTTTGGCTCTTTTAAGAGAAATCTCAAGTGTATCCAAATCCCTTGCATTAACCCCCACGATATCGGGTGAAAAACTAATAATCCTCTGCATATCCTCAATAGAATGCAGCTCAACAAGAACATCCAGCCCAAAATTTTTAGCGTATTGATAAAGTTCTCCAAGCGTTTCGTCACTCAGGATTCTGACGATTAAAAGCACAATATCCGCACCGTATGAATAAGCCATATCTATCTGTTTTTTGTCTATAATAAAATCCTTGCACAAAACAGGCAGTTCAACCCTTTCTGCGACCTCGCATAGCCTTTCAAAGCTTCCGCCAAAAAACCTTTCATCCGTTAAAACGCTTATGGCGGAGGCATATTTTTCATATACGGGCAGAATTTCATCCAAATTTATTTCTCTTATCAGCCCGGCAGACGGAGACGAGCTCTTAATCTCGGCAATTATATTGACAAAATTATCTTTAATATGGTTTTTTAGGTGATGAATTTTTCTGTTTCTTTTTTTATCAATAAACATCGAGCCAATTTCGTCCTTTTTGTTTGATATAATTTTTTCAAGCAGGCTGTTCACCCTCTTAATTCCTCCAGTTTTTTGCGCGCTCTACCGTTTTCCATAGACTCTCTGGCAAGCTGAAAAGCGCTTTTTAAGTTATCATCTACACCACTAATATACAACCCGAATGCAGCATTAATAGCAACTGCATCTTTTAAATGTTCGTGCTCGTTTTCAAAAACCTCAATCATTAGCTTTGCATTCGTCTTTGCATCATATCCTTTAATTGCACTTATATCAGCATAGATGTTAAAATCTCTCGGGTCAAACTCAAATCTCTTTTCATTGGAGTTCTTACGCTGAAAGCATGTAGTAACATCCGAGATACTAACCTCGTCGAGGCCGTCCTTCGATGAAATAAATACAACATCATCCATAGACAGCATTTTGCTTGCCGCAAACATAGAATCTAAAAAATCTTCGCTGAATACGCCTATAACATGAAATTTAGGACTAAACGGATTGCATAAAGGCCCTAAAAGATTAAAAATTGTTCTTATTCCGAGCTTTTTTCTTACCGGCGCAACATTTTTCATAGCAGGATGAAAAAACGGAGCAAACAGATATGTAAAGTTTTTCTCCTTCAAACGGCCATAGGCTTCATCCTTCGTGCTGTCTATCTTTACGCCGAGCGCTTCCAAAACATCGGCGGAACCGGATTTTGAGCTTACGGCTCTGTTTCCGTGTTTTGCAACGGGCAAAAACAGACTGCAGACTACGGCGCTTGCTGTGGATATATTGAATGTCGATTTTCTATCCCCCCCTGTTCCGACTATATCTATGCACTCCATTTCGCACCTAAGTGTGTCCGCATGTTTTCTTAACGCTTTGGCAGCAGCTGATATCTCCGTAGCAGACTCTCCTTTCTGAGCAAGCAGTTTCAAAAATTGAGCTATGCTCTCATCATTGATTTTACCCTCCAATATTAAATTAAAGATTTTTTCGAGTTCCTCGGCATCTAAATCCATACCTTGATTCAACTTTTCAATGGCTTTGTCAATCATAAACAACCTCCAAAAAATTTTTTATTATCGAAATACCGTTTTGAGTTAAAATAGATTCCGGATGAAACTGAACACCGAAAATATTCAACTTCTCGTTTTCTATTGCCATTATCTCACCGTCATTCACAGACACGGCAGTTATGTTAAAGTCTTTCAAGTCGTCCAAAACAAGCGAATGATACCGCACAACATTCATGGGATTGGGCAAATTTTTAAATAAATCTCCGCCTTTGTGCTCAATAGCATCCACCTTGCCGTGCATTATTCTTACCGCCCTTCTGATACTTGCACCAAAATAGTATCCTATCGCCTGCATCCCGAGACAAACACCGAAAATAGGCAATTTGCCTTTGAAAAAATCTATGGCATCAAGTGTTAAAAAAGA
>JALTDI010000161.1 GCA_027074255.1 Desulfurellales bacterium | reverse complement strand
TATTTATCAAAAGCCGATTTGCTGACGCAGATGGTTTATGAATTCCCTGAACTTCAAGGTGTTATGGGAAGAGAATATGCACTTATATCAAAAGAAGATAGAGAAGTCGCTGAGGCAATTTATGAACAGTATTTACCCAAGGATGACGAGATACCCAAGACCGAAGCCGGCATATCACTTTCTTTGGCGGATAAGTTTGATTTGATTGTCGGAGGATTTATTGCAAATCTCAAACCCACAGGCACAAAAGACCCATACGCTTTAAGAAGAGCCGCACTCGGTATTATAAAAACCATCCTGGATAACAAAATCAATGTTGATATCATTTCCGTATTGCAAAAGTCTATGACGTTATATGAAAAAGAATCTGACGTCAACGAAATGGTTGATTTTATAAAGGTGAGATTCAAGAATTTTATTAAATCTTATCCGTATGATGCCGTTGAAGCCGTTGTATCTTCTGCGTTCAGCGATATATACGATGCTTATCTGAGGCTTGAAGCCATAAACAATCTCTTTGAAAAAGACAGGGACAAAAAGAAACGTTTTGCAATAAAAAGAGTGTTTAATATAGTGAAAGATTTTAAAGGAAAAGATGTTGACGAAAAACTGATGCAGCAGGAAGAGGAAAAAACGCTTTTTGATGATATTAAGACTTTGGAGGAAAAGAGCGGAAAATATGTTAAAGAGAAGGATTACAGCGGACTGATGGAGAAGATTGTCGATATCAAAGAAGATATAAATAATTTTTTTGATAACGTAATGGTTATGGATAAAGATGAAGCCGTTAGAAATAACAGACTCTCGCTGTTAAACAGGCTGAAATCTATCGTTTTAAATGTTGCAGATTTCAGATATTTAGAGATTTAGAGGTTTTTATGTTGAGATTGAAAAGTATTATTGGGCTGACGTTTGACGATGTTCTGCTTATGCCGGCAAAATCCAATGTTCTGCCGAAAGACACAGATATATCGGTTATGCTGACAGACAGACTGCAGCTTAAAGTTCCTATTATTTCTGCTGCCATGGATACGGTCACAGAATATAGAATGGCAATAGCTATGGCGCGAAACGGCGGGCTTGGGATAATACATAAAAATATGCCGATTGAAGAGCAGGCAAAACATATTAGGAAGGTAAAAAAGTCAGAAAGCGGGATGATACTGGACCCTATAACGATAAGGCCTGATGCTTCCATAAATGACGCTTTGTATCTTATGAGTCAATATCACATATCGGGTATTCCCGTTACTCTAAACGATGCCGAGCTTGTCGGCATTATAACCAACAGGGACGTTCAGTTTGAAAAGGATTATTCTAAACCGGTAAGTTCGGTTATGACAAAGGATAAACTCATAACGGCACGTGAGGGTATAACTCTGGAAGAAGCCGAGGAATATTTAAAGAAATACAAGGTTGAAAAGCTGCCCATAGTTGACGATAAATACCACCTTAAAGGACTTATAACAATAAAAGATATTCGTAAAAAGAAAGAATATCCGCAGGCAACAAAGGACATTCACGGCAGGCTTCTTGTTGGAGCTGCCATAGGAACAAAAGACGGGATTGAAAGGGCAAAGGCCATTTGTGATGCCGGAGTCGATGTTGTTGTTGTAGATTCGGCTCACGGTCACTCAACATACATATTGAATCTTGTCGAAAAAGTTAAATCACTTTTCCCCGATATCATCATAATAGCGGGTAATGTCGCCACGAAAGAAGGGACACGCAGCTTGATAGAGTCCGGTGCGGATATTGTTAAAGTCGGCATTGGTCCTGGCTCCATCTGCACCACGAGAATTGTCGCAGGAGTCGGTGTGCCTCAGATAACGGCTATTTCGGAGTGCGCAGAAGAGGCTGCATCTTATGGTAAAAAAATTATTGCTGACGGCGGCATAAAGTTTTCCGGTGATATGGTAAAAGCTCTATCTGCCGGAGCAAGCGCCGTTATGATTGGTAATCTGCTTGCAGGGGTGGAAGAATCACCCGGCGAATCACTTATTTATCAAGGAAGAAAATACAAAGTGTATAGAGGAATGGGCTCTGTTGGGGCTATGAAAGACGGCGGAGGCGACAGGTATTTTCAGGATGAAGTCGACCCTGAAAAGCTTGTGCCCGAGGGCGTTGAAGGAAGGGTTCCATACAAAGGAAGTGCCGGCGATGTTATCTATCAGCTTATAGGTGGTTTGCGCTCGGGCATGGGATATGTAGGCTGTAAGACAATCGAGGATTTAAAAAGCAGGGCAACTTTTATTCAAATAACATCCGCATCTTTAAAGGAAAGCCACGTGCACGATATAATAATGAC
>JALTDI010000160.1 GCA_027074255.1 Desulfurellales bacterium | reverse complement strand
AGAAAATATATAAAAAGTTATAAGAATCTTCCGATTAATCTTTATCAGATTCAAACCAAATTCCGAGATGAGCTTAGACCCCGCTTCGGATTAATGAGGGGACGCGAGTTTATTATGAAAGACGCATACAGTTTCGATGCCGATGAAGACGGTATGGATATCAGCTACCAAAAAATGAGAGAGGCTTATCATAATATTTTCAGAAGATGCGGACTTGCTTTTCGCTGCGTTGAAGCTGACACAGGCTCAATAGGAGGAAAAGACTCCGAAGAGTTTATGGTTTTGAGTACAACGGGAGAGGATGAGATTGTTGCATGTGATAATTGTAATTATTCAGCCAATCTTGAAAGAGCATCAAGCATAACAGAGGATGAAAAAGGTAATGAAATACAACTTCAAAAAGTCCCTACACCGGGAAAACAGACGATTAAAGATGTGTGCGAGTTTCTGAATGCGGATGAAAGATTCTCGGCCAAGGCGCTTGTTTATAAAAACGAGGCTGGCAGAGCGTTCTGCTTTTTTGTAGAGGGAGATGATGAACTAAACGAGATTAAGGCGGCAAGAGCAACCGGCAGTGTCGAACTTGAGATGCTGACAGACGAAGAGTTAAAAAAATTCGGATTGTTAAAGGGCTATATAGGACCTATCAATTTCCCCGCCAAGGATATTAAGATAATTTGCGATGAAAGACTAAGAAATAGAAATAATCTTGTTGTCGGTGCGAATGAAGAGGGTTACCACTATATAGGAGCGAAGTTTGACAGAGATTTTACTGCTGATACGGCTGATCTAAGAACCGTTAAGAATAAGGAAATCTGCCAAAAATGCAAAAAAGGGAAACTGCAAAGAATTAGGGGCATAGAGGTAGGCCATATTTTTAAACTCGGATTGAAATATTCAAAAGCTATGAACGCCGTATTCTTAGATAAAAACGGAAAAACCCAGCCGTTTTATATGGGCTGTTACGGCATAGGAATAGGCAGAACAGCACAAGCCGCTATTGAACAAAACAACGATGAAAAGGGCATAATATGGCCGATATCCATTGCGCCTTTTGAGATTGAGATTGTTCCTTTGGATACAACAGATGAAGGTCTTTTAAGCTACTGCGACAGAATCTACGATGATATGTCATATATCGGCCTTGACGTATTGTATGATGAAAGAAGGGAAAGAGCCGGAATAAAGCTGAACGATATGGATTTAATCGGTATTCCGATAAGAATAGTTGTGGGCAAAAAAAGCTTTAAAAATAATAAGGTAGAAATATCGTTGAGAAGAAAGAAGGATGAAAAAAGCCTTGTGGATTTGGATGGTGTAGTTGAATACGTTGTAAATTTAAGAGAACAACTCTACAATGAATTGGAAGAAATTAGGGAGGTATAGATGTCTAAGAAAAAAATGGAAGAACTATCCAAAAAGCTGAAATACGAAAACAAAAACGGGTGGAAAGCGTCTCATGCGTACACGGATAAAGTGTTTCGTTTTGCTGAAAGATATAAGGAATTTTTGGGAAAGTGCAAAACCGAAAGGGAAACAATCGAACAGGTCTTAACGGAACTTGATAAAAAGAAAAATAATAAGGATTTCTTTCTGATTAACAGAGGAAAAAATATAGCTATTGTGAGGCTCGGCAAAGAAAACGGTATGAAGCTGATTGCAAGCCATATAGATGCACCAAGGATAGACATAAAACAAAATCCTCTGTTTGAGGAAACGGAAATTGCACTTTTTCACACTCATTATTACGGAGGCATAAAAAAATACCAGTGGTTTAATATACCGCTTGCTCTTCACGGAGTTATTGTAAAGGAAAATTTAGAAAAAATTACCGTTAACATAGGTGAGAATGAAGATGACCCTGTGTTTATAATACCCGACCTTCTGCCGCACCTGTCCCACAATGTCATTGATGAAAAAAAGGTTAAAGAGGCCTTTGATGCAGAAAAAATGAATCTCATAGTCGGCTCGATACCAATTGACAAAGAAGAAAAAGAAGCTGTTAAGCTCCATGTTTTGAATATACTTTATGAAAAATACGGCATCAAAGAAGAGGATTTCATATCTGCCGAATTGGAGATTGTCCCCGCTATGAAGCCAAAGGACGTTGGTTTTGATAGGGGGTTTATAGCTGCATATGCTCAAGATGACAGAATATGTGCTTTCTGTTCAAAAGAAGCTTTTTTTGATGCTGCAAAAAATTCAAAAACAATCGTGGCTTTGATGATAGACAAAGAAGAAATCGGTTCTGACGGAAATACGGGGGCCAAGTCGAGATTCCTTATGGATGTTATAATTAAAATACTAAAAGCAAAAGGAAAAGAAGCAACTCTCGAAAGTGTAGGTGAATTTTTAAGCAGCTCGGAAGTGCTTTCGGCAGATGTAAACGGGGCGGTAAACCCAATGTATAAAGACGTTCACGAAAAAGACAACGCCAGTTATATTAATCACGGCGTCGTTATGACAAAATTCACGGGGCACGGCGGAAAATATATGGCAAATGATGCATCGGCGGAATTTGTCGGAAAGATTAGAAAAATATTTAATGATGCCGATGTAAACTGGCAAACGGGAGAACTTGGAAAGGTTGATGAGGGCGGAGGAGGAACAATAGCAAAATATCTTGCGAGCTGGAATATGGATGTTATTGATTGCGGGCCTGCTCTATTGTCTATGCATTCTCCCTATGAAATTTCATCCAAAACAGACCTCTTTGAAACATATAAGGCATATAAAGCATTTTTCGAGGAGTGAAGCAAGGGTTAAAGTTATTGCTTTTTGATTCTTATGAAATTTGAAACGCTTTTTAGGGATACCATAAACAATACCATGCGTATTATCTTGTACATTCTTGCGTCAATTATTATGCTTATAATAATTTTTCAGTTATTGAAACTGCTGTTTGAACTTAAAGATATACTGTTTGAATTTGTCAAAACGGATGAATCGTCAAAAAAGGCTGTTGTTTCAGTTTTGAATCTTTTTATTTTGATAGAGTTTTTCAGGGGAATATTATCATATTTCGAATTTGACAGACTTAAACTTTCCTACATAACAGACGCCGTCTTGGTATTTGTTTTAAGGGAAATTATGATAACCCTGTTTTACAAACATATGAACTTGAATTTGTCAATATCGTACTCTGTCATCATCCTGGCTCTTGTGGTGCTAAGAACACTCTCTATAATTTACACACCGGATAAAGAAAAAAAGATTACCAGTAACAGGGGTTAATGCGCTTTTGAATCAGCTGCCTTTTAATATAGCTAACGACATAGGTCTCATAGCTTTTGCCATTTCCGGTGTTTATAAAGGCATAGACAGGGATTTGGACGTATTAGGAGCCTCTGTTTTGGGGTTTATGACCGCACTCGGCGGAGGCGTTATTAGAGACATTCTCGCAAATAGAATACCAAGGGTATTTATTGGATATTCGGATATATTATTTGCACTATTTGGAACTATTCTTGCCTTCTCAATATATATTGTAAGCAGAAAAGACATAAGAAACAGTCTTATCGTCAATGTTTTCGATGCCATAGGTCTTGCAGCCTTTACGGTTATCGGTTCCATGATAGGTATATCAAACCATTTCAATATGATAGGAATCCTGCTTCTCGGTGTGGTGACCGGTGTGGGCGGCGGACTGATAAGCGACATCCTGGTTTTGAGGATTCCTATGGTTTTAAGTGAAGATTTTTATGCAACCTGTTCCATAACAGGGGCATTGTGGATGTATTTTTCCTATTTCCTACATTTAGGAATTACATTTGCTACATACTCCTCGTTCTTTATTGTCCTTTTTTTGAGGATTGCAGCTCTTATTTTCGGATGGCATCTGCCGAAAGTTAAGAAAAGGCCAATTTAATTCTTATTTTTGAGGTTCTTTTTATTGAGAAACAAAAAATACCATATTGAGTTATTGGACATTGTGGATTTAATTCATACGGATTACTGCAATAAGTGGCCTATGATACTTAAAAAAGTCGCTAAGATATTCGATGCGGAGGATGCCTTTTTTGCCTCAAAGGAAAATGATAACCTTATCTGCATTTCTTCCTCGGATCTTTATAAAAATTACAAAATTGAAAACAATACCGCAGCCTACATAACAATAAAACATCAAAAAACCCTATCAATAGAAAACTATAACAATTTTAGCGGAAGATCTCCCTACTGGGTTAAAAAGGGCATAAAATCAATATTGAGCGTCCCGGTATTTTACGGACAAGAGATTTTCGGGGCATTGCAGATAGCATACTTTTCAAGGTTCGTAAATTTTGAACAAGATGATATTTTTCTATTGGAAAAGATTGCAAAAATTATATCTTTTGTGTTTCACAATATAAAAAACAAGGAGAGATACGATAAAACCATAGACATAGAATTAAAACAGATAGAATCCATATACAACAACGAAATACCAAAAAGCTACAAAGACCTAAAATTTACAGAATGGATTAAAAGCTATCTGAATAAAGTTTTGAAAATGACCTCGGCTCAAGCCATCGGTTTTGTTTTTCCTCAGGAAGATATATACGTTGCAATACCTAAAAACGGCAGCGATAAGGGTATATTTTCATACACAAAAACAAAAGAAGTAAAAGATTTGATTACCTATAAAATGTGGGAAAAGCAGATAAGTGACATAATGCTTCTTGAAGACTTTGAAAACACGGATATAGATATGTCAAACTTTTCAAAAATTTACAACATCAAATCGGCTCTCTTTGTGCCTGTTGAAATAAATAAAAAGGTTGTTGCGGTCTTTGCTTTTGGTTTTGACAGCCTTGATACAGCAACAAAGGATTATAGAATTTTTTTACAGACAATAGCTATGCACATAATGTTTGCGATAGAAACATCTAAAAACTTATCAAGGGTCAGTTCAATACTATCCGAGACGGAAGAGAAATTTATTGAGTCCTTTGTTTTAATGATGGAAGCGCGTGACACCTACACCAAGGGGCATTCACAGAGAGTTGCTTTTTATACAAAAAAGATAGCCCAAACCATACAGTTAAACGAAGATGATCAATCCATGCTCTATGCTGCCGGTATAGTGCATGACATAGGCAAAATAGGGATACCCGATGCCGTGTTATTGAAACCGGGTAAATTAACGGACGAAGAATATAAAATAATTCAATATCATCCTGAGTTCTCTTATCAAATAATAAAGGATATTAATAGGTTTAAAGAAGTTGCCGAATCGGTACGCTATCACCATGAAAGATGCGACGGCAGCGGATATCCAAAGGGTCTGAAAAAGGATGAAATACCTCTTGGGGCAAAAATCATGGCAATCGCGGATATTTTTGATGCAATTACAACAAACAGGCCGTATAGAAAAGCTATGAGTATAGAAGAAGCCATTGAAACAATGAAAAAAATGAAAAATCAGCTCGATAGCACAATCTTAAATGCAGCTTTACCGACATTGCGAGAAAGTTTTATATATGAAGACATGAACGAGCATTACAGGAATTTTATGCCCGGGCACATCGATAAAATCAGGATGGAAATTTTCACAAAGGACTATATGACCGGCCTATTAAGAAGAAGAACATTCATAAAGAACGTTGAAAAAATGATAAAAAACAACAAAAGGTTTACAATGTTTTATGTTGACATAAAAGACTTAAGCCGTATAAACTATAAATATTCAATGGATGTGGGAGATAGGGTTATTCTATGCACGGCTGAAATTTTAAAAAAAATAAGAGGGATTAAATTTTTATCAAGAACCCAGCCGGATGTATTTTATTTCATATATATAAGAGAAATCCAAGCCGAAATATTCGCCCTGAATTTAAAAAATGAATTAAAAGGCGGGGTTGTAAACAGACTATCAAAAGAGGAAATAGAGATAAACAGCTGGGGCAATATTGTAGATTTTTACATTTCATTTTCAGAATTTCTGCCCGGCAAAAATGCAGAGGATATGATGTATGAATGTCAAAGAAGAAAAAAAGAGATGGAGGATTTTATAAATGGCAAATAAGAGCATTGATTTGATAATGGAGAACTTTAAAAAGATAAGTATGATACCAAGATGCTCTAAGCATGAGGAAAAGATAGCCGATTATTTGATTGAATGGGCAAAAAAGAACGGTTTTGATTATAAAAAGGACGGTTATAATAATGTTTTAATCAAAGTTCCCGCAGCTGATGGTTTTGAAAACGCCGAATCTATCGCCATACAGGGGCATATGGATATGGTGTGTGAGAAAACATCCGACTCAAAACATGATTTTTCAAAGGACCCGATAAAAATCATTACAGACGGAGACTGGATTATGGCGGATAAAACGACCCTCGGCGCCGACGACGGTATAGCTGTTGCTATCGGCCTATCCTTGGGTATGGACAAGAACATTGGACACCCTCAGCTTGAATTGCTGTTTACTGCTGATGAGGAAACAGGAATGAACGGAGCAAAAAATCTGTCTCCTGATTTCTTTTCGAGCAGAAAGCTGATAAACATTGATTCGGAGAAAGAAGGTGTTTTTACAATAGGATGCGCAGGCGGCGAGGATACCGATATCATCCTGCCGATAGAAAGAGGGTCTGCAAAAAATTACTATTATGAAATTACCATAAACGGACTTTTAAGCGGCCATTCCGGTATAGATATAGATAAAAACAGAGCTAATGCCATAAAGCTTATGTCGCAGCTGCTCAAATTTATGGGCAATTTTAACATTTTTCTTTGTTCGATTGAAGGAGGCAGCGCAAGAAATGCCATACCTAAAAGTTCAAGGGCGGTTATCTGCTGTGACAATGAAATTAACCCGGATATAATGAACAAATTTCATCTGACAATAAAAAAAGCATATAAAAACGAAAAGAATCTTACGATACAGTTGAAAAGATTGGGAAATGCTGATCGTCCTATAACAAATTCCCAAAATATAATAAATCTTATAGAGGAATTGCCCCACGGAGTCTTCAAAAAAACCGAAAACAACATTACGGAAACATCAAATAACCTTGCAAAGATTAGTACATTTGATGATAAAATTATTATCTCAACAAATCAAAGAAGTCTGAGTGAAGATGGTATTAATATCATAACAAAACAGATAGAAGAAATTGCGGACAGATACAAAGCCCAATATAAAAGTTTTAACAACTATCCTTCCTGGAAACCTAATTTCAACTCAGAACTTTTAAAGAAAAGCAAGAATATATATAGAGAACTTTTTTCAGTTGAGCCAGAAATCAAGGTTATTCACGCCGGTCTGGAATGCGGAATAATAGGTTCTAAAATAAAGAATATTGATATGATTTCATTGGGGCCGACAATCGAAGATGTTCATACACCAAACGAGAAACTATATGTACCTTCTCTTGAAAAGATATGGACACTGCTTATCAAAATGCTTAAAACAATTTGAAATTATTGTATATCTTCGTTTTTAGGATAGTTTGACACAACAATCTGCTGCACATTAAAGTTGTCATACTGCGACAGCCTATTTGAAAGCATAATATGCTGCACAAGCTTTATATATTCATTTCTTTTTACGGAGTACATAGTCAGGTATTCCGCCAATTTATAAGGGTTTAGCTTCTCACCCATCATATAGCGTGCATTTCTGAATTTTCTATAGGCCATGGATCTATTCAAATTCATCACATAGGCTACTGTCGCATCATAAAGATTTCCAAAAGACATCACTATGGGCTGCCAAGGCCTTCTGTGTTTCCTGTGCAAACCGTATATATTGTTATATAGAATACT
>JALTDI010000159.1 GCA_027074255.1 Desulfurellales bacterium | reverse complement strand
GGCTGGTGCATATGCCAAAGTATCGATATCAATCTATCCATTTCTCTATCTTTTCTTTATACTCATCTTCTATGGAAACGCCCAAAGCATAATTATCCGATTGGACGTATAATTTTATCAAATCTTCCACATCGTCTGGTATGGCAAATACCCAGCTGTATTTGTCAAAATAGATTCTTATTCCGCTGTTATAGCTAACCTTATTTTTGGTTTTTGCATAATCCGAAATCTTTCTCATGATAAACGCCTTTTTATTGCGCGGAATCGGAATCTTTATTTTTTTATAGTAATACTGAGGTATCCGGTTAACTATTTCCGACAGCTTCATATCCAAAGAGCTTAAAATCTCAACGATTTTAATGCTTGCATACGCTGAGTCGCTGTGAAAACCGAATGAAGTAAAACCATAGTGACTGTTCACATCAGCTATAAAATCAAAATCTCTCAAAAACTTTGATTCTTTGCCCATTAACCTGCTTCTGTATATCTCAACGCCGTTCAGCATCGAGTCCAGTATATCCGGTGCCCAAGGCGGCAAAAATATTCTGATTTTATTATTGTTCTGCAAGTGCAATGCATAGACAATGGATAGAAGAGATTTGTTCGGCTCCAAAAGAGTTCCATCATCGCTTACAATCTCCATTTTCTGGCTATTCGGATAGAGCAAGAATCCCATATCATAAGATAAATTTTTAACTATATCGGAAACAACCTCTCTCGATTCTTTCAGCTTTTCAGACGCATTCACAAAATCTTCCTCTTTATGATGCGCATTTATAATAATGCTTTTTATACCCAATTCCCCGACTAAATCAGGATATATATCCGAAAGTGTACCATGCATCAAATCAACAACTATTTTCGGTTTTTTATCTAAAAAAATGCCCCTATCTATCCTTTTAAGCAATCTCTTTTTATATTCCGCTTCAATATTGTAGGGCTTGATAATATCACCTATTCTCGTCGGATTGACCCTTCTGAACTTTTCCGTAAAATATATCTTCTCAATGCTTTTAGCTATGTTATCATCAACAAACAAGCCTTCATTTGTGAAAAAACTCATCCTCGTCTTATTCTGTTTTGCCACGGAGCGTCTAATATGAATACCGCCCACTGCGTTTTCGTCCCTGTACAATTTATGTCTTAAAACATTAGGAGCCACAACTTCAAGGTCAATGACATTGATGCCCACAGACAGAAGGCCTCCCATTACAAACCTCTTTATCATCCTTGACGATTTATAGTATCCCCTGCCGACATAAACATTTGAGCCTACGGGAAATATCGAACCGAATGCTTCTGCTATTTTGCTTGATATATCTCCGGTTAATTCTATATTGGATGTTCCCTCTATCACCCCCATAGCAAAAAGGTTGCTTTTATAGCTATCTCCCCATATAACATTTCTATTGACTATGGCGTCGTCTTCTATAAATTTATGCGGCCATATAAAAACGTCGCTCAAAATTTCAACATTGTCGCCTATACTGCAGAATTCCGATAATACACAGCCTTCTTTTGCTTCAACCCTTTTCCCTATATTAACATTATTACAAACAACAGATCTCTTTATGTAGCAAAATTCCCCCATCTTAACGTCATTCCATATTATGCTGTTTTTAATAATGCTGTTATCCTTAACGACGACATTATTACCTATAACACAATTCTCTAACAAAACTCCCTTGCCCACATAAACGTTATCACCCAAAACCACTCTGCCTATCGGCTTGACTGAATCGTGCAGAATACAATGTTCTCCGTAATATATTATGCCGCTTTCTTTTTCTTTAACTTTTAAATCCTTGCTATAACCAGGATCAACAACACCGTTTAAAATGTCCTCATGAACCTCCACATAACTCGGTATGTTCCCGACGTCTCGCCAGTACCCGTCGAATAAATAACCCCATAAAGCAATGTCATTCCCCATAAGCAAAGGAAAAAGGTCTTTTGAAAAATCAAAAGGTTCATCAGCAGGTATAAAATCAAGTATTTCCGGAGAAATTACATAGATACCGGTGTTTATCTTGTCATTTATGACCTCCCCCCAAGACGGCTTTTCAAGGAATTTTTCTATTCTTCCGCTTTCGTCTGTGACGACAACACCGAATTGAAGAGGGTTTTCAACTCTTGTAATACCTATGGTCAACTTTGACTCATTCTTTTCATGAAATGCTATAATATCATTAAAATTAAAATCAGTTATCAAATCGCCGCTTACTATAATAAAACTCGTATCAAGAAAATCTTTCGCATATCTCACTGCGCCGGCTGTTCCATAATCTTTATCCGGTAGAATATATTCTATG
>JALTDI010000158.1 GCA_027074255.1 Desulfurellales bacterium | reverse complement strand
GTTTTGGCCCAAAAGACACAATATACCGTTCTCGATGAGCCTACATCGGCCCTGGATTTGAGTCACATTGCCGAAATATTGAATTTGCTGATTAAGCTGAAAAATAAAACAACATTTATCGTAATACTTCACGATATCAACGAAGCGGTTAAAATATATGACAACCTTATATGCATGAATGGCGGTAGAATAGAGTGCGTCTGGAAAAGCGATGAGTATTTTGACTTGAAAAAGATTGAAAAACTCTTTAAAATAAAACTAAGCATATTTGATTACGGCACCGGAAAAGTTGTTTATTTTTGATGTTGATGTTTTCGGTTTAAGGGGAAGACCGGTGAAAATCCGGCGCTGTCCCGCAACTGTAAGGCTGACGAAATTTTTATTGCACGCCACTGCCGAGGTCTCGGCGGGAAGGCAAAAAAGAGTAGGTTGAAGCCAAGCCAGGAAACCCTTGCCGAAAATCCTTCGTCACTAACCTTACGAGGATAAGGAGGTGTGCAATGGTTTGTTTTATTATCCGTATTCATAATACTTCTTAAATATCGCCGCATCAGTATAAATTTTTTATCAAATTTAGGAGGTATTATGAGCAAGAGGATAGTTTTTTTTGTATGTTTTTTCTTGATTTTTTCTATTTATGCGAAAGCCGGCGATAACACTATTGTTGTAACGGCAACGAGAAACGCCGCAAAAGTTATTAAAACACCATCAAAGGTCAACATTATAACCGCAGAACAGCTTAAAGACGAAGGCATTGTCTATGTTAAGGACGCATTGAAGGAGATCCCGGGCATTTCCGTTGCATCAAACGGAGCTTTCGGCGGTACGACAAGCGTGTATTCGAGGGGACTGCCGTCTTATTATACAAAAATTTTAATTGACGGGGTGGATGTGTCAGACCCGTCTCTGACTCAGCCTAAGTTTGATTTGTCTGATTTAATGGTCAGTGATATCAAAAGGATAGAGATAGTCCAGGGAGCTCAAAGCGGGCTGTATGGTTCAAATGCCATCGGAAGTGTGATAAATATTATAACAAAAAGCGGTAAGGGAAAGCCGTATTTTAAATATTCTCAAAAAGTCGGCTCCTTTGCGACATACGAGGAGACAGCACAAAGCGGCGGTTCGTATGGTAAATTTAATTATTACGTTGAGGGTTCTCGTTTCGATACAAACGGCATCTCTAAAATGGATAAATATAACCCCAAAGACCATTCGTACTCAAGGGGAGATCAAGATGATAGCTACCATAAGACAGGATTTTCCAACTCAATAGAGTATAATTTTGATGGCAGCTTCAAAATCGGAGAGATTTTCAAGTGGTATAAGGTAAGAAATTATCTTGATAACGGATGGTATGTAACGCCTGCATATCATTATCTACCTGATGATGCGGCAAAAAATAACAATTCACCCTCGGCGAAGAGTCTAAGGGGGATAAATAATTTTTTGATGACCAAACTGTATCTGCATAAAGGCTTTAATAATTTGCAGGTTAGGTTCAATGTTTTTTATCTGCAAAATCTCAGATATAATAAGTCTGCCCCCGGATGGAATGATTACAAAGGCAAAAAATGGGGCTCAAATGTTACCGCGGTGTATAGAATAGGCCATTCGGTAATAACAGCGGGGCTTGAACAGAAAATGGACAAATATGAGGATAATACCCCTTTTAAAAAATTGAGATATAACTATGCCGGTTTTATGGAGGCAGAACAGTCGCTGGGTAATCTCAATATTCAGGCTGCGGTAAGAGAGGACGACTTTAAGACATTCGGCAAACGTTTTACGTATAAGGCCGGCGCTAATTATTTGATAACAAAAACAGACACCATTTTAAAGGCTAACTACTCCACGGGATTTAGGGCGCCAAGCATTTATGAGCTGTATGCGCCTCCCATACCGTCTTGGTATTTTGTGGGTGGAAATAAGAATTTAGGCCCGGAAAAAGCAAAAACCTGGGACTTTGGGTTTTTGCAGAGATTTAACAAAAACAGGGTTTCATTCGGCGCTGTCTATTTCAAGAGCATAGTGAGAGACAGGATAGAGTGGTACACAAATCCCGACACGTGGAGGTCAACTTATAAGAATGTCAAAGGCAAAACGGCTGCTGACGGCGTTGAGCTTCAGGCAAGCATAAAGCCCGTAAAATGCTTAACAATAGGTGCAAATTACACCTATACAAAAAGCAAAAACCCTGATACGAAAGATCAAACGGCAAGGATACCCGTGTATGAGGTAAACGGATATATTACCTATAAAACGCTGAGAGATAAACTTGTGAGCACCTTAAACGGAAGATATGTGGGCAAAAGATACGATGAT
>JALTDI010000157.1 GCA_027074255.1 Desulfurellales bacterium | reverse complement strand
CCCTTTCTTTAATCTTATCAATGTCATTTTTATCGTTTATATTTGCAACGGACTCATATATATCACACTCAAACCTCTTGACTAATTTCGTTTTTACTCTATCGAGCAGATATTTAATCCTTCTTTTGCCATTTTCAACCATAAATTCGAACATTTCTACCGTCCGTTTTTTATAAAACCCATGGAGGGTGTGAACTTTGCCCGATACAGCCGGTACCACACAATCGGTTTCTTCATCTGTATGCGTATAAAGTTCTTCTATACACTCGGCTCTTATTAAAGGCATATCGCACGCGCATACAAACACATTATTCTGTTTAGCTGCCTTCAATCCTATGCGCATACCTTCCACAGGACCGAATTCTCTATGTTCATCTTCCACAATTTTAACACTTTCATATTTACTAATTTGAGCATATTTTTCCTTTTTGTCAACCACCAAAACAATATTTTTTGATATTTTTTCCAGTTCACCTATAACAATATCAACTATGAAAGTGCCGTTAATCTTTATAAAAGCCTTATTTCTCCCCATTCTTACGGATTTTCCGCCACACAGCACAACACATGAAAAAGACACGATACAAGAAGCCTCCTTTATCAAAGGCAAAATGCAATTATATGAATAGTTTTCTTGTTTTCAAGTTAATTTTAAATATAATGCTTATTTCATGGACGTGGAACTTTTTAATTACAGTCTGCCCAAGGAACTTATAGCTCAGAAACCCTTCATACCGAGAGATAGCTGCAGGCTCATGGTGATAAACAGAAACAAACATTCTATTGAACACAAAACATTCAAAGATATAAAGTCATATTTGAGAAAAGGAGATCTTTTAATACTGAACGACACAAAGGTCATACCGGCCAGAATATTTGCCAAGAAAGAAACCGGTGGGAAATTGGAGATATTTTTGCTTGAAGAAATAGAAAAAAACAAATACTTATGCTTGACAAAGGGCAGGATAAAGAATGCTGAAAAGGTTTATTTAAAAAACGGTATTGAAGCTGCAATAGAAACAACAAACAGCGACAAAAGGCTGGTAACATTTCACATAAAAGACGATATAAAAGAACAGTTAGACAGCGTGGGTGAAGTCCCTCTCCCGCCTTATATACATAGGAATTACGAATCATACGACAAACAGACAGATTTTAAATACTATCAGACCGTTTATGCCAGAAAAGAAGGTGCCGTCGCAGCTCCGACAGCAGGTCTTCATTTTAGTGAAAAACTCATAAAAGAGATAAAGGATGCGGGTGTAAATATAGCATATATAACGCTTCATGTCGGTATAGGAACATTCAGGCCTGTAAAAGAAAAGGCGGTGGAAGAACATAAAATGCACGAAGAAACCTATGAGATAGACAAACAAACCGCTTTTTTATACAACGAAACAAAACAAAAAGGCAATAGGGTAATAGCCGTTGGAACCACGGTTATAAGGGCACTTGAATCGGCCGTGGGTACGGATGGTTTTTTAAAACCGGCAAAAGGCTCAACCGATATTTTCATATATCCGGGCTATAAGTATAAGGCTGTTGACGCAATGATAACAAATTTTCATTTACCCAAATCCACACTCATAATGCTCGTGAGCGCATTTTATTCAAGAAAAGATATATTAAACTGCTACAATGAGGCCATACGTGAGAGATACAGATTTTTCAGCTTCGGCGATGCGATGTTTATCTATTAAACCTAACCTGTCTGATAGCCTCATAGACAACAATGGAAACACTGTCGGAGAGATTGATTGAGCGAACCCTTGGTGTTGTGGGCACATTTATACAATAGTCGTAATTTTTCATTATCAGGTCTTCGGGCAAACCCTTTGTCTCGGAGCCAAACATGAACATATCGCCCTGGCTATATCGGTTATCAAAGACAGTCTTTGAAGCTTTTGTAGTTGCAAAATAGAGCGTTTTGCCTTTCGCATATTCAAAAAAATCATCCGCCGAATTATGAATTGTTATTTTGAGATGCTGCCAATAATCCAAGCCTGCTCTTTTTAAATGCTTATCGGATAATGAAAAACCCATAGGTTTTATTATGTGCAAATGGGAATTTGTAGCAACGCACAGCCTTGCAATATTACCCGTATTGGGCGGAATATCAGGCTGGTACAAAACAATATGAAAATTAAAGTTATCTCTTAAAAGGAATTTTCTCTGCATAAAATAGGCTCGGCGTTTAATCTATCTAAACCCCCTGGCAATACCTACTCTCCCACGGGCTATTTCCCGCAGTACCATCGGCGCATATAAGCTTAACTGCCGTGTTCGGAATGGGAACGGGTGTTTCCTCATATACTATCCTCA
>JALTDI010000156.1 GCA_027074255.1 Desulfurellales bacterium | reverse complement strand
TTGTCTGCTCAAAATTAGGCTTACCCATATCAACTACACATACGCTTATAGGTTCGGTTATAGGCGTCGGGCTTGCAAGGGGAATCGGCGCCCTAAACGGCAAAGTGCTTAAAGATGTAGCCATATCCTGGATTTTAACCATACCGATAGCTGCAATACTTTCTGCCGGCATTTTCCTATCGCTTCAAGGCATTTTCAGTCTATGAAATATGCAGCCCTTGACATGGGTACAAACACCGTCAGACTTTTAATTGCTCAAAAAAAAGAGGGTTGTCTATTTGATTTTCTCTATCAAAAAAGCAAAATTGCCAGAATCGGAGAGGGTTTTGGGAATAATAAAATTATAAAAAAAGAGGCTTTAGAAAGAACCCTTGATATTCTTAGAGAGTATAAAAGTATTATTAAAAAATACGATGTAAAAGAGGTTTTTGCAGCTGCTACAAGCGCCATAAGGGAAGCGCAAAACCGTCAATGGTTTGTTGAGAATATAAAACAAGCAGGCTTTGACATTGAGGTGATAACTCCGCAGCAAGAAGCCGAGTTGACGCATATAGGCATTGTGTATATGCTAAATAATATGGTAGAAAACGGAAACTGGCTTGCATTTGATTTAGGCGGCGGAAGCACGGAATTTATGTTTTCTTCAAAAAACAGGCTAATTGGTTCGTTTAGCATACCTCTTGGCGGTGTAAAACTGCTTGAAATATTTATAAAACAAGACCCTCCTCAAGAAAAAGAGCTTAATATGGCTGCAGAATATTTTAAAAAACAGCTTGAAAAATACGTTAAAAAACCGTATAAGCCGGATTTCATTGTAGGTAATGCCGGAACGGTCACATCACTTGCCGCAATTGATATGAATTTAACAGCATACTCATTTGAAAAAACCGAAGGGTATAAGCTAAAAAAAGAAAACATAGATAAGATTCTTACAAATCTGATGTCTATAAGCGCCAAAAAACGCCTTGAAACATACAACATACTTGAAAAAGGCAGAGAAGATGTTATTGTGGTTGGAGCTCAAATTGTAAAAACAATATTGAACTTTTTTGACAAGGATTATATTATTACAACAAACGGCAGTTTAAGAGAGGGATTGCTTATAAAGAAGGTATGTTATGGATGAAAATAGAAAAGAACTTTTTCTCATGTTAAAAAACAATGCCAAAGAAATAAAAAATATTTTGAATTCAGATGAATTACAGCTTGCTAAACTTGATAGCTTGTTTAGAAAAAGAAACAGCATATTCGTGCAGTTGAGAGAAATACTCATCGCAGATTCGATAGACGAAGACGAACAGGAACTTATTCAGGAAATGATAGAAGACAATGGGGTTATACTGGATAAAATGGAAAAGGTTAAACAGAATATGAAAAGCGAATTTAATAAAAAGGAAACAGAAGCTAACAAGATATCCAAATACTCTAATAAAAACCTTAGCGGGTAGGAGGTGTTGTTATGTTAGAAAGGAATGATTGCATTCTCGTCGTCATTGACATGCAGGAAAAGCTCACAAAAGTTATGGAAAGCCTGGAAAGCACAACTAAAAATATACGCTTAATTATTGAGGCTGCGAATGAGTTTAATATTCCCATTGTTTATACCGAACAGTATCCCAAAGGTCTTGGCGAAACCATAGAGCCGTTAAAATCTCTCCTGGAAAAATACAAATCTCAGAGATTCGATAAAATGTCCTTTTCAGCTTTAAAAATAGATGAAATAAAGAATGCTTTGGGTAAATCCGGTAGAAAAACGGTGATTTTAACAGGTATAGAATCTCATATCTGTGTACTGTCAACAGCAATGGATTTAAAGGCGGAAGGCTATAATGTCATCATAGCAAAAGATGCAACAACATCAAGGGAGCAGGATTTCTACAATACTGCTATTGATTTCTATAACGGATACGGTATCCCTGTAATCCCGGCAGAAACCATAGTGTTTTATTGGATAGAATTTGCCGGAACCGATTCGTTTAAAAAACTCCAAAAAATAATTTTGGGCAGAGATTAATTTATGGCTGATGATAGATAAATTTTTTAAAAGCTACAGCAGCATATTTCTATATTCTTTTGTATTATTTTCAATAGGCAGTTTTTATATTGCCTTTTTTCCGCCGGATGAGCCAAAATATGTGGATGCAGCCTTGAGAATGATAGAAACCGGAAACTATATTGTACCTTTTTTTAACTGCCATATAAGATTTGATAAACCCATTTTCTATTACCTTGAGATAGTTGCTTTTTTCAAACTGTTTTTTATAGACCACTTAATCAGAATTGGCCATGATCCTATCGGCATCATAGAATATGCAGCAAGACTGCCTTC
>JALTDI010000155.1 GCA_027074255.1 Desulfurellales bacterium | reverse complement strand
GTAGTACTTTTCAACAGTTTCCTCAAAATCCAAACTCATCGTAGTGCTTTAAGCAAAAACAGCGAGAATGAAGACAAAACAAAGCCGGCCGTAAAGGAAACAATCAATGCAAGTACCCAGAGAATCAGCGCCTTCCAATAGTCAATGTCTTTGTAAAGCTTTATTATGCCGGCATTGGCAAATGAACCTGCCACCATCCATATCAAGCTTGCTGACCGGAAATGCAGTTTGAAAATTGGAATGAATGCTTTATAAAACAGATAAGGGGCAAATGCGACAGAAAAAAGGATAAGGGAGAGCACGAGGCTCTCGAAGTAATCCAGCTCTCCCTTAATTTCTTTTTCCTTTGATAGTTTGCTAATAACGAACGGTGCGATAAGTACTGCTGCAATCCAGAGTATCAGCCTTAATGTTATCACCCCGATTATCAAAGGATGTTTCATTACCCGTTTAGCTCCCCTTGTACTTTTGTAATTAGATTTATAAGCTCATCCATTTTGCCCAGCCTGTTTTTAATGAACTCTGCAGTTTTGTTGTACCTTTTTGCTGCTCCGTCTAAAAGCTTTATTGCTTCTTTTTCTTTGCCGTTATCTTTTAGTTCTGCTGCCCTTTTCAGAATTTTATCGGATTCTTCAGACATTTTGACGGGTGCGAACGGGGCTACGTTTTTCAACTTTTTCTCTAAGCCTTTCATTTTTGTGAACAGCGGCTTCAATTCATCTTTTGTTGCTCCGTTTTCTTTCTTTTCAGAAATTTCTTTTCTCAAGCCTTTGATTTTTCCGATTAAGAATTTAGAGTAAAACATCCGAGCGTCTCTAATATCTTTTATCTTTTCTCCCCTTCGCCTTAAAACAGCGAGCTTTTTCAAATCTTCTTTTGCAGAGTCAGGAACTTCTTTTCCGTTCTCTTTCATTTCTTGCAGAGTTTTGTGAAGTTTTTCTGAGAGGGACTTTACCGTATCAACCTTTTCCTTGAGTGCATCCGTTTGAGTGTTTAGGTTTTGCAGCGCAGTGTTAAAGTTTGCCACTGCCTCATCGTACGTTCCGCTTTCCGCAAAACTCACACGCGGAACGATAAAGAATGCGGAGAGAATTGCAAGTACTACCACTGCAACAATAATTTTCTTCTTCATAATTCACCTCCTAAATTTTATTTTCTACATATTAGATATTTTTGCAAGCGAAAAGGTTCAAAAAATTTTGAAATAATTGTATAATAAAAAAACAGGGGAGGTATCGAGAATGAAAAGCGGACTTGTTGCGATTGAGGGAAGGCCGAATGTTGGCAAATCTACTTTAATGAACTATATTGTAGGGCACAAAATTTCTATTGTTACTCCTAAGCCCCAAACAACACGTTTTAGGGTATTAGGCGTAAGAAACTTTGAGGACACTCAGATTGTTTTTGTTGATACGCCAGGCGTGCATCTGGCAAAGAGTGCCTTAAACAAATATATGGTTGAAGTTGCCATAAGGAGTATAGAAGGAGTTGACATTGCATATTTAATGGTTGAAGCAGGGGATTATGCAGGCGAAGAGTATGCGTTGATATTCAAGGCGCTGAAGAAAGAAAGTATCCCCGTATTTCTTGTAGTAAATAAGATAGACAAGCACAAAACCGAAGATATTGAAAGAACCACGGAAGAGTTTAAAGCACTGTTTGAGTTTAATGAGGTGTTTTATATCTCTGCTCTGAACGGGCAGAACGTGGATAAACTTATAGAAAAAACGCGTCAGTATTTGCCGGAAGGCCCTGAGTATTTTCCAAAAGGTGAAATAACGGATGTTCCTCTTGCTCTTGCGATTTCCGAGATTATCAGAGAGAAGCTTTACTTAAACTTACGAAAAGAGCTTCCTTATTCTTCGGCTGTAAATGTTGAGGAGATGAAAGAGCGTGACAACGGAATGGTTTATATCCGGGCAGTGATTTCTGTTGCAAGAGATTCTCAAAAAGGGATTGTGATCGGCGGAAAAGGAAAAATGATCAGGAAAATAGGGAAAGATGCGAGAATGGAAATACAGGATATGTTAAAAAAGCCCGTATATTTGGAGTTGTTTGTCCGAGTAGAGGAAGATTGGCCAAAATTTGAAGCGAAACTCAAAAAGCTTGGTTACGTAATGCCGGATTAAATTTTACTCAAACGTTTATAGTCAAAAAGAAAAAGGGAGCAAAGCTCCCTTAAAAATCTATTTTACGAAGTCAAGCCAACCGTAGGGGTCGTTCCCATTTTGGGCAACGTCAAAGAACGTATCTTTTATTTTTCTTGATATTTTACCGATATTCCCATCCCCTATTGGAATTTTATCAATGCTCCCTATCGGCGTTACTTC
>JALTDI010000154.1 GCA_027074255.1 Desulfurellales bacterium | reverse complement strand
ATTTTTGTTTTTGTGGCAAGCTGCACATGTATTTCAAGGCCTATTGTTGGTTTATAACTATTCATTTTTACCTCCGTTTTCCAGCGCAGAAGCAATTTGTAGAAGCTCATCCTCTTTAAACCATTTTCCAACAATTTGCATTCCGATTGGAAGCCCTTTTCTATCATTTCCGTAAGGTATGGATATTGCAGGAAGTCCCGCAAGGCTTACGGGTATTGTAAATATATCATTCATATACATTTCCAGTGGATTTGAAATTTCGCCCAGCTTAAATGCTGTTCTTGCTGTTGTAGGTAGGAGCAAGGCATCGATTTTCTCAAATGCTTTTTCAAAATCTTGTTCTATCAGTCTTCTTATCCTTGATGCCTTTAAGTAATATGCGTCGTAGTATCCTGCAGAGAGCGTAAAAGTACCTATGAGAATCCTTCTTTTTACCTCTGTACCAAACCCTGCCGTGCGGGTTTTTTCATATGTTTCTTTGAGATTCTTTCCCTCTTTTACCAGGCCGTATCGGACTCCGTCAAACCTTGAAAGGTTTGCTGATGCCTCTGCCGGGGCAACGATATAATATGTAGGCAGTGCGTATTTCAAATGCGGAAGAGATATTTCAACAACTTCTGCCCCCATATCTTTTAAAACATCAATTGATGCTTGAAGAGAATCTTTTACTTCTTCTTGAATATCAAAATTGCTCGCTTCTTTAATTATACCGATTTTTTTTCCTTTTATTTCTTTGCCTAATAAGTGTGTGAAATCTTGATTGTTTTTTTGCACACTTGTTTCGTCATGATTGTCGAATCCCGTAATAACGTTTAGCATTATAGCACTGTCTTCAACATTTTTTGCGAATGGACCTATCTGATCGAGGGAAGATGCAAATGCAATGAGCCCATAACGAGAAACTCTTCCGTATGTGGGTTTCAACCCCACAACACCGCAGAATGCAGCGGGTTCTCTAATAGAGCCACCTGTGTCGGAACCCAATGCTGCAATTACTTCGTTTGATTTTACAGCAGCAGCTGAACCTCCAGAAGAACCACCGGGCACATATTCCGTATTCACAGGATTATGCGTGTTGAAAAATGCTGAATTTTCTGTGGAAGATCCCATTGCAAATTCATCCATATTTGTTTTTCCTATGATCACTGCGCCCTCGTTTTTTAATTTTTCCACCACCGTTGCATTATACGGGGATATATAACCCTGAAGTATCTTTGAGCCAGCTGTTGTCTCGGTGTCCTTTAGATTCATATTGTCTTTTATTGCGATAGGTATGCCGAAAAGTGCTCCCCTTTTTTCTTTCTTTTTATCCAGCTCTTCCGCACGTTTCATAGCCTCATCCTTATGCAGGTGGATAAATGCTTTTATTTTTGGTTCTGTTTTCTCTATCTTTGTTAAAGCAGTTTCTGTTGCTTCTTTTACTGAGATTTCTCCGCTTTTTAAATAGGTTGTAAGTTCTTTAATCGATAAATTTAGCAAATCCATAATTATTCTCCCATAATTTTTTTAACTTTATAAAAGCTGCCCTTAAACAATTCTCTGTTTTTTGTAAGAGCTTCTTTTTCAAGGCTTTTACCTATTACGTCTTTTCTCAGAAATAATTGTGACCCTCGCGTGTATATATAGGGTTCTACATTTTTTGTATCAACCTCTTTTAGCGTCCCAAAATAATCTATAATGTCTTCGAGGTCTTTAGATATTTTTTCTTCTTCCTCTGGATTTAAGCTTAAAGCCGAAAGCTTCTCATACTTTTTAATATCAATCATTTTCTATACCTCCTAAGTAGATTAAGAAATTCTTCCTCATCTATTGTTTTAACTCCTAATTCCTGTGCTCTTTCGTATTTTGAGCCCGGATCTTTGCCTACAACTACTAGGTTTGTTTTTTTTGACACACTGTTTGGAGTTTCCGCCCCGAGATTACGCACGATTTCTTTTGCCCTCTCCCTTGATAGCGATTCAAGTGTACCTGTAAATACAATTTTTACTCCATTGAGCGGCAGGTTTTCCGGCTCTGCTTTTACTTCTTTTTCGGTTTTTACGCCGGCCTCTTTAAGTCTTTCTATTATATCTCTGTTCTGCTGAGAAGAGAAGAAATTTTTTATGCTTTTTGCAGTTACAGGGCCGATTCCTTCTATTTCCGCTATTTCTTTTTCGTTTGCATTTATTATGTCATCAAGGCTTTTAAACTTGTTCGTGAGCAATTGTGCCGTATGCTTGCCTACCTGAAAAATACCCAATGCATAGATTAAATTTGTCAAAGGCCTTCCCTTGCTTTCCTGAATATTATTTATAATTTTTGCTGCAAGTTTATTGCCCATTCTTTCCAGTTT
>JALTDI010000153.1 GCA_027074255.1 Desulfurellales bacterium | reverse complement strand
GATATTACAGAAAGCAATATCTATCGGATTTAAAGACAAAAGGTGTTTCTCTTGAAAAGTATTACTACAAAATTCCCGGGTCAAATAAAACAGGCCAAAAAATGGCATATATGGTTTTGTACAAACCTTGGGGATGGATTGTCGGCAGCGGGTATTATATATCGGATCTCAAATCAGAATTTTTGCAAGGAAAAGCAAACGATATCAAGCACACTGGCAAGATAGTCTTTGTTGCTGTTGTTATCATAATTATATTTTCGGCACTTCTTTTTTTCTTTATAATTGCTATACCAAAAAAATATTTTAAAATGCTTGTTGAATTTTTTGAGAATTATCCCGAAACCAAATCTATTAATATTGACAAAATAGCATTAACAGAAGTAGCCCTTATAGCATCTAAAATAAACGAGATGTCGGAAAAAATTGAAAAAACTTCACTGGAAAAGGAAGAACTAATTCTAAGATATACTACATTAACAAATTATATGACAAGCTGCGTCGTTATCGCAAAAAAATCAAAAGGAAAAATTATTATTGTGGATGTCAATATGTGTGTGGAAAAATGTATGGGAATGGAAAAACGAGAATTCATCGGAAAAGCAGTAAGCGCCATATTCGGCGATATGCCGTATATACTTAAAAAAATAAACACCGTTTTTAATACGGGAATAACGCTTAAATCGGTGGATATTGTGGAAAATACGGGAAACTGCAAGCAAAAAACCTATTTTTCATCTGAAATATATAAAATTAAAGACAATGAAATCGTTTATATAGCAAAAGACATAACAGACAGTGTTTTACTCTATAAACAAGAAAAACGTGAAAAAATTAGATTTGAAACTCTGATTAATACGATAGACGTAGGCATTACCATAACGGACAAAAAGGGTGTAATAAAATACATAAATAACAAAACCGAAAAAATACTGGAATTAGAAGTAAATGAAGAGATAACAACTGTTTTTGAGCTGTTTAAAACAGAAGAGGAAAAAAACGATATTACCTCCTATTTTTATAATATAAACAAACCTGAAAATTCATGCGTTGACTGCGCCTTAGAGATAGTAGCTCGTAGGAATAGAAAAAAATGGATAAATATATCTGCCGGAATAATGGTAATGGAAGATGAATATATTGTTTTATCTTTCACCGACATAACATACAGGCACTCGAAAGAAGAGGAGATAGAGTACCTAAGTTTTCATGATGATTTAACAGGAGTCTATAACAGGCGTTTTTTCAGAGAAGAACTGGAAAGATTATTCAACAACAAAAGAGTTTATCCGCTTGCCCTAATAATGTTCGACATAAACGGACTAAAAATGGTAAATGATATGTTAGGGCATCATTGGGGTGATAAATTATTAAAAAAGGCGGCGGATATTTTCTTTTCAACATCAAGATCGAACGACATACCGGCAAGAATAGGCGGAGATGAATTTGTCGTTTTGATGCCTAACACAAATGAAAGCGGCATAAAAACATTTTTGAGAAGAATGAATAAATTGATAGACAAAGAAAATAAAAAGGAGAATAGCATTTATCTAAGTATTTCCGTGGGATTTGCCGTTCAAGACGGTCAATTTGTAGATATAGACAAATTTTATACGGCGGCTGATAAAGCGATGTATAAAGATAAATACTCAAAAAGCAGAAAAGATGAGCTTGACAAAATACTGAAATCTATAAAAAAATTTCGTGAAGGAAGCAAAATTCCAAATAAAGGCGAAAAAATATCCTTTGACAGATAGCATGGGTTTCAAGCTGCCTAAAAATGCTCTACTCTGTCTTTTTATAAAAACCTAATAACGCTTTGCTAATGTGAGAGCAGTTGAATCAATATAGGCAGCGTGAATCCGGATATAATGGTTGTTGAGAGTATTACAGCGGCAAGGAGGTCACTTTTTCTATCGAATCTTATCATATAAATCAAAGGCAGCAATGCGGACGGCGTCGATGTTTGAACAACGGAAACAGCCCTTTCCAACCCCCGGACTCCCAAAACTGTTAAGATTGAAAAAGAAAGGAAGGGCGAAACAAGCAATCTTATAAATACGGCAGCCAACACAATTTGAAGGAAAGCTATTTTTACTTTAATATTGGACAGTTGCAGTCCCAATATGAATACAAGCAAGGCTATAGCCCCGCTATTCATCAATCCAAAACCTTTTAATAGGCTTCTTGGCAGAGAAAACCCTATTTCAGACAAGATTATGGCCGCAAAAAATGCGTAAAATAACGGCATCTTTAAAATATCTTTTAAACTATCATAAACATTCTGCTGTCTGCTTGTTATATAAATCGCTATCGTAATCAGGGGTATATTGAAAATAACAAAATATATCATTGAATAGGCAATGGCCTTATCGCCGTAGGCAAAATATATTAAAGGCAAACCAAAATTTCCGACATTTATCATTGATGAGGACAAAATAAGGCTGATTTTAGAATTGCCTTCAAGTTTCATAAGCTTTGATACCGCAAGTGCAATTATTATTAAAAAAAATGTCAAAACAATCATAAAAACAAAAGGTACGACAAGCTGATGAATAGTTATTCTGTTTTTTAAAACAGAATAAAAAACCATCACCGGTGCGAACACATTCAAAGCAACAGATGAAATCTCTTTTATGTCCGGTTTGTATATTTTATTATAGAAAAAAGCAATGGCTATTATTGTTATTATAGGAACTATGGATTTATTAAATACAACGAGATATCCCATAACAAAGATAATAAAGGATAATGATAAAATGTCAAAGTGTTTTTATGGCTTTTTACAAACCTAAAAATTAGTATATTGATTGATTAAAAATGAATATTTAACGGCTTAAATTAACAAAAACAGCCTATTTCATAATTTTTTTGAATGAGAGATACAGCGATGGGATAAGAATCAATGTCAGCAAAGTAGAAAGAAGCGTGCCGAATATCAAGGATATAGCGAGGCCGTTGAATATAGGATCCTGCAGCATTATTGCAGAGCCGAAAATTATTGCAAGTGCCGTAAGCAGTATAGGTCTGAATCTAACGGCTCCGGCTTCAAGCACGGATATACTCAAAGCCGTACCTTTTTTTTCATAATCCAAAATAAAATCTATAAGAAGGAGGGAATTCCGAACGACAATCCCAGCAAGCGCTATCACTCCTATCATGGATGTAGCTGTAAAGGGCTGATGCAGAATCCAGTGACCCGGGAAAATTCCTATGATTGTCAGCGGTATTGCTCCCATAACGATAAAAGGTATGATAAATGATTTATAGTATCCGACAAGTATAAAATAGATGAAAATCACGGCAAAGGCAAATGCAATGCCCAAATCCCTAAATACATCGAGCGTCAATCTCATATCTCCGCCCCACCTTATCTCGTAATTTGCTGCGTCCCTCGGTATGGAATGAGTGAATCCGAGATTTGAGGTTTTGAATGTTATGTCATTAGACAATTTTTTGCCGTTTAACTCCTTATTAAGAAAGAGAAGTCCATAAACAGGTGTAAAATCCAGCATATCGGCGCTTACATAAACTACCCTGTGCTGGTCCCTGTTATATATCGGCTGCGTTTCAACTTCTCTTTCTATGTGAGCTATATTTTTTAAAGGAACCAATTTCCCTCTTGAGTTCATAATTCTCAGGTTAAGCAGTTCCTCTAAATTCGCTCTGTCTTTCTTTTTCAGTCTCAATATTATATAAACCGGCTCTGTATAATTTTTGTCATATACCCATTTGACAATTATCCCTCGGTAATAGGAATATAAAAAACTTGCAACATTAGATGGCGTTATACCTGACATCATAGCCTTGTTGTAGTCTATGCGCACCTTATAGTCATAATACGTCGGATATACGGAACTGTCTATATTGGTTACATCATAAATTTTTTTAAATTTATTTTTAATAATTTCCGCACTGGCCTGCAATTTTGAATAATCCGGTCCGTAAAGCTGCGCAAGAATTTGAGACCTCGTTGGAGGTCCCGGGGGCTGTTTTAAAATTTTTATCTCAGCATTATTATATATTTTATTTAATGATACCAGCTCTTTATGCAGCTTTTTTATTATTTCTATTTCCTCAGGCCTGTTGTTCTTAATAAGATTCACCCTTATCTGCGCTATATTAGGAGTATTTGTCATAAGATACGTCCTCATCAAAGAACCGAAATCAAAGGGAGCGGAAATGCCCGAATATATTTGATAGTCTTTTACATAATCGTTGCTGCCTATGACCATAGCGACCTTTTGGGCTACGGCAAGCGTCGTTTCGGCAGGTGTATCAAACGGCATTTTAACCTCAACCAAAAACGTGTTGACATTGCTTTCGGGTAAAAGCTTAAATTCGACACCAAACGGACTCAACGTCCCGTTTAAGCCCTGCGGCCTTATAAACTGCCAAGCCGGCATCAGCAAAGATATCATCAGTAAAATAAAAGATAGTGTATAAAGTATTCTTCTTTTCGTTTTTGATCTAAGTATGGGAATCATCGTTCTTTTATAGGCACTTTCAAGAAAATTTCTTTTGGCTTTTTTCCTGCTCTCTTTGTGCATAGGTAAAAAACGTCTGCTCACATAAGGAATAACGGTATAAGATACCAGCACGGAAACAATCATGGCAACAGGAACGTTTATAGGGATAGGCCTCATAAAAGGCCCCATCATGCCCCCCACAAAAGCCATCGGTATAAATGCAACAATAACGGCGACCGTAGCAACATTTGTCGGATTTCCTATTTCATTTGTAGCTTCTATAATCATATCCTTAAATGCCGCAGACTTGCTTAATGAGGAGTGCCTGTGAATATTTTCTATAACTACTATACCGCTGTCAACAAGCAGGCCTAATGATAAAATCAAAGCAAACAGTGTGATTCTGTTTATGCTTTGGCCTACTATAAAATCTGCAAATAAAACAACCATTAAAACGAGCGGTACTGTGGATGAAACTATTAAAGATTCTCTCCACCCCAAAAAGATAATCAATATAAACGAGACTATAACTATGGATATTGCAAGATGCTCTATCAGTGTGTTTACGGCATTATTCGCCTTTGCACCGTAATTTCTCATTATCTTGATGCCTATGCCTTCCGGCAGCATATTACCTTTCAGCTCGTTAAGCCTTTTTATAACGCTGTCTGCTACTACAACGGCATTGCTTCCGCTCTTTTTTGCTATGGTAATGGTAACGGCATTGATTTGATTGTTTATATTCTTTTTATCGGAGCCCCTTCCGTATGCAAAAAGTGAATAGATATTATTTTCATTGTTTGTTTCTTCTATATCCGCAACATTTCTTAAAAAGATAGGCTTTTTATTCCTAACGCCGATTATTATATTTCCTATGTCACTCTTTGTTTTCAGCATATTGGATGCTATTATTTGAGTTCTTTTATTGTTTTTAATTAGGTTTCCTGCTGGTACAAATATATTGCTTGCTTTTAAATAATGAATAATTCTGTCCGCCCCTATTCTGTAATAATTAAGTTTTTCAGGATTTATGTGGACAAAAAAGACCTTTTTTGCGCCGCCTACGACATAATTCGAGCCTATATTTGGGATGCCTCTTAGACTGTCTAACAATCTGCACGCTATGCTCCTTAGCTGAAAATAACTTATTTTATCCGAAAACAATGTTATTGTAACTATGGGTATGTCATCAACACCTATGGAATTAACTATCGGCTGAAGCGTTCCTTTGGGCATCCTGTTCATATTTCTCTCTATCTGGTTGTACAATTTCATCATGCTTTTTTCCTGATCCTCTCCAACCTTAAACTGCACCGTTACAACACCAAAATCATCCGATGCAAAACTGAACGTGTGGTCCACTCCCGTTACAGAGCCTACCAGCGAACTCAACGGTTTGATAATTTCCTTTTCCATTTCTACTGTTGGTGTATCCGGCCTTTGAACAATAATATTGGCAGCAGGGACCTCAATCTCAGGATCGTACATCCTCGGGGTCATAAAAACCGCTATAATACCAATCGCCAATATAATAAAGATTATCAGAAGTGTTATTTTTGATTCGATGAAGTTTTTTGAGAGTTTTCCAGCTATATTTAGTTTATTATCACTTTTTTTCATTATTTATCTGCATTCCGTTTTTCAGATACAGAGGCGGATTTGCAACAACCTTTTGGCCCGGATATAAGCCTGAGAGCACTTCTACTTCGTTTTTATAACTTTTACCTAATCTGATTATCCTAAAATGAGCCTTGCCTTTTTTATCAACACTAAAAACACCTTCTATATATCCTCGTTTTGTCAAATCCCTCTTATTTATTATTATCGTAGGGCTTGTTTTAATCTTAATGAGTAAAGATGCAAACTCTCCGGGATTGGCAGCAATTTTTGCAGGCAGATTCGCTTTTATTTCAAAAGTCCTCGACACAGGGTCTGACACAAGTGAAATATACTTTACATCAAGATTAACCAAACGGTCTTTTATTTTAACATTTATCTTCTTTGTTTTATTTATTTTAGATAGGATATCCGAGCTTACATAAGCCCTCACCTGCAGATGATTGAGAGAGTTTATTTCCAAGAGCGGCTGTGAAACAACAGCCATATCGCCGTCATATACATATTTTTTAGAAATTATACCGTTTACGGGAGATCTTACGACAGAATATCCAAGCAGGGATTCGGCTATTTTAAAACCGGCGCGCGCCTGCTCATAAGCTCCTTTTGATGCCTCATAATCGGTTTTTATATCCATAAACTTTTTTTTTGATATGACCTTTTGCTTGTATAAAGATAAAAACTTCCTGTAATTGAACTCGGCGTTTTCCAATTGAGCTTTTGCTCTTTCAACATTTGCCTGCGCTTGCTTTATGTTTTGAGCTGTTGCACTTTTTTCTATAACAAGCAAGATATCACCTTTTCTTACCATATCGCCTATATCCACGTTCAAATTCCTTATGTATCCGGTTATCTTTGAGGATATGCTTACTCTGTCTTTTGAAATTACCTCTGCCGGTATCGATATAAAGACAGGCTTATTTACAAGTTTTACACTGTCTAACTTTAAATTTTCACAGTATGCATAAACGGCGTTTAATGCAAAAGACAAAGAAAGAATTATTGCAGCGGCAAAAATTTTTTTCATATTCATAGTGCATTTAATACATATATTTACGATAATTTTCAAGTAAAAAAATATAAATTTTAAGTCAATCTTTTGCAGATTTTCCAGATGTCTGCATCATAACTTTCGGCATAATAACACCGGATAAAAGTATGTTCCACAACAAAAACAGCCAAAAAAGTATTGTCGGAATTATAGCTACCGCACCGTAGATTTTACTGTATGTAAAAAATCCGAAATATACGGTAAGAGAGATTTTTAAAATAAAAATAAGCAAGGTTGTAACAAAAGACGCAAGGATCGTATATTTAAACGGTATCGCTTTGTCTTTTAACAGATAAAAAATAGATAATATAACAATAAACCAGACAAAAAGGGGGAAAAACTCAACATAGATCATATTAGCAACCTTCGGAAGCAGAAGCGGCAGCACTATTTTAGCCGCAATCATCACGGAAATAACTATACTCGTTAAAATAAGCATAGCCATCAGAGAAAAGACGGTCTTGAAAATATTCTTTTTCTTTTTATAGACACCGTGTGCAAAACCGAAAAAAGCGCCCACAAGACTGAGAATGGAAACGGAAAAGATTAATGTGTTTATAAGTTCAAGTTGAGATATATTTTTTAAAAAAAGGTCAAAGTATCCCAAAAGCTCATGAGAATACGCCGGTACCACACCTATGATTGTTGATTTGATAACAGGTATTTTTGATTTTACAAACGGTATATGGG
>JALTDI010000152.1 GCA_027074255.1 Desulfurellales bacterium | reverse complement strand
GCTATAACGGTTATGGTATTATAATTCTGCCGAAATAATTTAGGGCGGGTCCCGCTACGCAGTGCCCGCCCTCAGTTTCCTTATCTGTAGTTAAATTTTACTCTTTATTTTCTGTTTGTCAAGACTGTGTATAAGTCCAATACATTTGAGACTTCAAATAGTATTTTATCATAAAATCCATAGGTGACAAATTATTGAGGTTGTGATGAGGCCTTTCAGTGTTATACCAGATGAGGTATTCTATGAGTTCTGAATTGAATGCGTTTATATCATCTGATAATAAGTATAGGTTGTAATCTATGAACTCTTCTTCAAGTGTTCTGTTTGCTCTTTCTATGTATCCGTTTATCTTAGGATGTTTTGGGTATATAAATAGATGTTTAATGTAATTATCTTTGAGATACTTATCAAACATACCTAAGTACTCTGAACCATTATCTGTTTGAACTGTTGTGATGGGGTATGGTTGTGACGTGTTGTTTGACTTCGGTTCTAATTCCAATTCTAATTCATCAATGTTTCCTGGATATACTGCTTCTACTTTCTTGAAGAAGTCTAATGCATTTTTACTACTCTTTGATTTATATGCATAGGAGAATGCAAATCTTGTATTAATATCTACTGCATTGTATATGTATCTCTTAATGCCATTTATGAACTCTACGATTGTATCTATCTCTATGTAGCCTAATCCTCTGCTTAATGGAGAATTCTTTACCTTTTCTCTGCTTCTGTTTCTTAATTGTTTTCTCATTGCTTTGTTCTTTGCCCACTTACTATCCGGGTTATGGTAATCAGTAACAATGGATGATAGAGGATGTGTACCCTTATATCTTATAAGTTTGGGAAATTTGAGCTCTTCTACTCTCATACCTGTTGTTTACCTCGCCATAGAGTATGAGAGTCTCAAGGGCTCTGGGCTCAGTCTCAAAAACTGTGGGCTCAGTCTCAAAAAGTTTGGAAAACGACATCCATAGAGTCAACACAAAAATTCATCTCCATCTAAATCAAATAGATTTTAGATGGAGAATTCTTTTTTGGATGGTGGTTAAATATTCCCGAATTTGATTTGCAGCGCTCTCCCATATTGATCTTTGAAAGAAGGTATCAGCCTTCTCGCTCTCTCCACAATATTTTTGGCTGCTTCTTTATCTTTTAATTCCATCGCAATTTCTGCAGCCTTTGCAAACATTCTTTGAGATGTAAAGTGTTTTGGATCCGTTTCGTCTTCTGCGAAATATGCAATGTTGGCTCCTCTGATTAGCTGTACGACTGCTTCTTTGTGCATGCCTATCTTACTGAAAAGAGTAGCTTTCATCTCTAAATCAACAGGATCCGTGCTGGTATCGAGAATCTTGATGACTTTTTTAATTTTTTCTACATCAGTTTCCAATTTTCCGGAAAAGTACAAATTTCCTAATTCATATGCAATATCAAAGTTTTTTGTTGCGTCAAGTACAGATTCGAGTACGGCCCTTGCATCTGACTCGTTTCCGGATTCCTTGAGCAGTCTTGCATATTGGATAAGTGTTCCTGTGCCTATCAATTTTTTGAAGTCTATGTATTTGCTGGCAAACTTTGTCGCGCGCGGGTTTCGTACTTCTCTTTCTTTTAAGCATGTAACAAAGCGTGCAAAGTACTTTTCATTTCCCGGATACAGCAAGTGAAGGATGTCGTACATCGTGAGAGCTTCATCGTATTTCTTCATTCTAAAAACAATATCTGCATATCTGTCGATGATTACCCTCTTGTTGGTGATCACAAGTGGGTTCGTTAAGGTTTCAATCTGTATTTTGACTGTTTCGCCTGTTTCCGCTGCAAGCTCGTATGCTTTATTTGCTTCGTTACGCGCCTTTTCCATATCCATTTCCACTATTTCTGCCAGGTACGAAAGAGCGATGTGATATATAGGCTCATCTATGTCCTTAATCTTGTCCGTGTTTGTTTTTGCTTCTTTAATTCTTTTTTTCTGCAATGCTTTCAACGCTTCGTTAAGCAAGAATTTTGCTATTAACTCATTATTTTTCATAGACGCATCCCCTATTCCATGCTTTCTACTTTTTCAATAAGCACGTCTATCTCTGGAGAGAGTACGTTTTCACCGTATGAGAAAATGTTCAACCATGAAAGCCGAATGAATAAGTCCTGCATGAGTGGGATGTTATTCTTTTGGACAGCTTCCCTTATCAGCTTTTTGAACTGCGGGCTTGCGTTGATATACCTGTTTGCAATGTCGCGCTTGAAGCGTTCCGCGGCCTTGCCGGGATCTTTTATCTTGACTGCCTCTTCTTTATTGCGCCCAATTTCAAACAAACGGTTGCTTGCTTCCCGTGCAATATGAT
>JALTDI010000151.1 GCA_027074255.1 Desulfurellales bacterium | reverse complement strand
TTAACAAAGCATATAAAGAACACAACAGCTTAATTTATGCCGAAAAAGCTTTATATATGCTTATGAGACTCGGAAAATACAATGATGTCATAGATTTTATTGAAAAAAACAAGATTTCTTTGAAATCTGACAAAATTAAATATTTCTATGCTGTCTCCCTAATGAGCAAAAATATGTATGCAAAAGCTGCACCTATTTTCAATATGATACAGCCCTCATCGCCTTTATTTAAAGACGCTTTATACAACGAAATTATCTGCTATTCAAAAATAAATGAAAAGGAAAAAGCGTTTGACGTTTTGAAGTCCGTTAAGCATAAAGATTCGGACATATACTACATGATTGCCGATTTATACCTTAAGTATAAGGAATACAAAAAGGCAATAAACACAATACAGCGCAGCATAAATATTTTTAAAGATAGATCAAAAGCATATTTCTATATGGCGGATGTTTATTACGACAAACTCAAAAACAGAACGCAGGGCATTAAATATTTAAAAAAATCACTCAAAATAAACCCTAATAATTCCATGGTTCTGAACTATCTTGGATATCTCTACATAGATGAAAATATCAACATAAAAATGGGAATGAAGCTTGTTGAAAAAGCCTTGAAAATTCAGCCGGACAACCCCTACTATCTTGACAGCCTCGGCTGGGGCTATTATAAAATCGGGAAATATGAAAAGGCTGTACAATTGCTCAAAAAAGCATTGAGCAAAAGAAAAAACTTGAATATGTCCGATGACGTCGTCATAAAATTGCACCTTGTTAGGGTTTATATTAAGTCCAATGAAGTGCCTAAGGCAAAAAAATTGCTGCACGGTATTTTAAAAAAATTTCCAAAAAACAAAGAGGCCGAAAAACTGCTTAATGAATTAAAATGAAATATGCTGTCCTTGTTTTTATTTTTGAGGTATATTTAAGTTTATCTGTGTGCGCAAACAATTTATATATTGAAAAAGAAAAAGGGAGTGCTGTATATACCAACATAAGCAAGGCATCATTTTTTACAAGGGCGTTTAGTATAGGCAAAACCGAGCACTTCAACAAACAGAGAATAATGGATTTAATAGAAAAAACGGCTTTAAGATTTAATGTGAGCCCTAAGATAGCCGTTTCGATAGCAAAGGTAGAATCGGATTTTAATCACAACACGGTTTCAAGAGCAGGAGCAAGCGGTGTTATGCAGCTTATGAAAAAAACAGCAAAATATTACGGTGTCAAGAACATAAACAACTTGAAGGAAAATATAGAAGGAGGCGTTAGGTTCCTAAAACACCTGATAAAAAAATACAGCAATATACGGCTTGTAGCTGCGGCTTATAATGCGGGTGAAACCGCCGTTGACAAATATAAGGGCATACCTCCTTTTGCCGAGACACAAAGATATGTAAGAAAATTTATGGCGGCTTATACCGGTAAAAGTCTCCGGATTAAGCCCGAACGTTATGTAAAACACAAACCTATAAAAAAGATAGGCAATATATACAGCAATATAGGTAATAAACTATGGTGAAGCAAATACCGAACGTACTGTCTGCTTTCAGAATATTCGACCTTGTAATTGTTATAATTTTTATGGAATACGGCATGAGCATCTGGGCAGCGGCATTTTTCACCGTAGGCATTTTAAGTGATATACTGGACGGATTTCTGGCAAGAAGAAATAACTCCGTAACAACTTTGGGCAAGATAATAGATCCGCTTGCCGATAAAATACTGAATATAGGTGTACTGACAGCAATGATAAAAATAATAGATGTACCTTATTGGATGGTTATCGTAATAATAGCACGTGAATTTGCAGTAACCGGATTACGTATAATTGCTGCAAACGAAAACATAATTATTCCGGCAAACAAATGGGGCAAACTCAAAACCACATCTCAATTCATTGCTATAATCATACTTATACTCGGATCAAAGGAAATAGGCATTTATCTTCTTCTGCTCGCTGTTTTATTTACCGTTATTTCGGGGTATATCTATTTTTACGATTATTACAAGGCTGTGAAATGAACTCCGTGTCAAAATTTCTATCAATGATAAAATTCGAACATACTATTTTTGCCCTGCCCTTTGCATATATAGGTATGATGATGGGATTCGGCGACAGTATATCTGTTAAAACAATTGTTCTTGTAACGATTGCTATGGCCTCTGCAAGGTCGGCAGCCATGGCCTTAAACAGAATCATAGACAGAAAGATAGACGCTTTAAATGAAAGAACAAAAAACAGAGAACTCATAACCGGAAAAGTTGATTTAAAAGATGCCTATATATTTACCTTTATATCAATATTGATATTCGAGGCTGCAGCATATTTCATTAACGATATGGCCTTCAAACTATCACCCA
>JALTDI010000150.1 GCA_027074255.1 Desulfurellales bacterium | reverse complement strand
GATTCGCCGAAAACGGCTTTCAAGATATGTTCAAGCTGTATCTCTCCGAAAATGCCCCTTGTTTTTTTGTCGCTCAAAACATTCTGCAAAGATACGACCTCGGTTGACAATTGTTCTATCTTTCTTTGAGCCTCGCCTATCTTTGCTATTCCTTCAACAATATCCTTAAACGTTTTATCAACGTTTTCGAACCCCTCTTTCAATCTTTCATCAACCCTATTTGATATCCTATCGAGACGATTCTCAACCTTAAATATGAAATCGTCAAAATCCTTTTTTGAGCTTTCTTTCTGTTTATCAAAAGAGGCGGTTATTTTTTCTATTGTCGCCTCAAGGCGCTTATCAACCCTCAAAGACGTATTATCCAATCTGTCATTCAAAGATTTTGTCAAGGTGTCGAACCTGTTTAGAAGATAATCGTTCAATTTAAGATTGAATTCGGACATATTTTCCTGCACATCGCTTTTAAGTTCGTTCTGGGAATCGTATATTTTATTAAAAAGTTCGTTATTTTTTTCTATCTGTTTCTGGTTTTCTTTTGCCGTTTCAATCAGCCTGTCATTTATGTTTTCTATGGATGAATACAAAAATTCCTTCTGCTGTTCAAGATTCTTTGCAGCATCCAATATAAGCGGCTCTATCTTATTTATCTTTATTATTGCAAAAATTATGCTTAGAAAGGATACGAAAACAGCTATAATTAAGATATATTCGAGATTCATAGCGAAACAGGCCCCGAAGCAATTATGCTCGGGGCAAACAAAATTTTAAAATTCAACAAACTTGTCAGCCGAAACGCCGCATACAGGACATTTTTCAATATCCAAATCCCCTATTGCCGTAAATCCGCAAACCGGGCATATATAAACCTTGTCAACATTCTTATCCTTGCTGTTATTCACATCAGATAGAGCCTCTTTATACAGTTCTTCATGTATCTTTTCTGCTTCCAAAGCATAATGTATGTAGCGTTCCGCCAATTTTTCACCTTGTGCTTTTGCTATTGCGTCGTAGGCCGGATACATCTCGTTTATCTCAAAATGCTCACCTGCCTGAGCTTCTTTTAAATTGTCAGACGTACTGCCTATAATCCCCAAAGCCTTTGCATGATTTGTTGCATGAACCTGCTCCGCATAGGCTATGGCCTTAAATAATTTTGCAATGCCCTTATAACCCTCTTTTTCAGCTACATCGCTAAAAGCCAGATATTTCATGTGCGCCATAGATTCGCCTGCAAATGCATCTTGAAGTGCTTTTTTTGTCATCTCTCTCATAACAACCCTCCTTCTCTTATTTTTGATATTATAGAATTATTTGTGTTAAAAATCAAACAGACACACGATTCGTCGCACAGCTTTTTAATGCACAGTAAAAATATTGATGTTTAGCAGATAAAAGTTTGCGGAAGTTTGACATTTGCAAGGCTTGGTTATATAAATTAATTGAAAAAACTTTGTAAGGAAAATTTTTATGAGTCCTTTTGTCAGCGTATCCATTGTTTCTCTATATATGTCCATTATTATATCTTTGTTCGTAATCCAGCTCTCCAAACCTAAGAACGCAATTACGGATAAAAAGAATACTGCATCGAAAATTGGTAATCTCGGGATATTCTTATCCTTCCTGATAGGCTCATTTTTGTTTTACAACATCTTATCCGTAAAGTTATTTGCAGCTTCTCTACCCATCATTGTAATGGGATTCTTAGAGGATAAAGCCGTGAATATAAATCCGTCGGCAAAAATATCTGTATTTCTGTTCTCGGCATTCGCTGCCGTTTTATCAACCGGCGGCTTTTTTACAATATCAACTTTGGTATCCATTCATCATATAACTTATACAGCGGCTTTTATCTGCGCTATTTTTGCCATATTATTTATTACATATTCAATCAATGAAATTAATATCTATGAGAATTTTGCAAGCGGGTTTTCTTTAATATCACTGACCGTTTATGCCGCTGCTTTTTATTCCTTGAACGATACCGTTCTGTTTAAAACATCGCTCGTGTTGATTTTCTCGGTTTTGGGATTTTTTGTGCTTAATCTTCCAAAGGGTAAAATCAGCCTCGGGCGTGGCGGAGCCTATTTTTTGGGCTTTATGCTTTCTGCTTTAATCGTTTTGGCGATTGAGAGCCACCCACAAATCTCATTATGGTTTTTTGCGGCTTTAATGATATATCCCCTATTGGAAAGCACATTATCGTTCTATAACAGAAAAACAGCGCATTCTGCCTTAGATAAAGTGAATCTTTACACAGCCGTTTATAAGCATATCACACACTCTCACTGCATGGCATCGCTGTTCATTTGGATTTTTATTCTTCCGTTTGACATACTTGCCTTCTTTGTAAAAAACAGAACATCGCTTTTAATAATAGTGAT
>JALTDI010000149.1 GCA_027074255.1 Desulfurellales bacterium | reverse complement strand
GGTCATAGTTATGGCTATAGGCGGATTTATATATTACCTTGCCTACAAAAAAGCGCAGCAAAAAGGAAAATCATTAGAAGATACAATGAAAGAGCTCCCTCACTCTTAAATGCCTCAATACCTTTTTTAAGCGGGGATATATTATCCCCGCTATTTTTATCGTAATTTATATAAGATAGATGTTTATCAATTTTATAGGGATATATTTGGTTTTAAAAGATTCTGTAAGATTTTTTAATAAAATGGTGATTTTTAGTATTTTGGTATTATTTTGATATAATGTAGTATAAATTGATGTATTTCTATGTATTATGATGTATTCTGACTTGAATTTTATAAAAAATGGTATATTGTTAGCACTCGATGAATGTGAGTGCTAACAAAAAATTTGAAGGAGGGTTAAGAAATGGCATTTAAACCTTTGATGGATAGGGTTTTAGCGGAGCCTATGGAAACTGAGGAAAAAACTGAATCGGGTATTATAATTCCCGATACGGCAAAGGAAAAGCCGCAGCAGGCAACTGTTGTCGAGGTAGGGAATGATGTGGAATTGGTAGAAAAGGGAGATGTTGTAGTATTTGAGAAATATGCGGGCAACGAGATCAAAATTGACGACAAAAAATACGTAATATTGAAAGAAGACGAAATTCTCGGTAAATTTGAGTAGGAGGTAAATGAGAATGAGCTCAAAAGTTTTAGAGTTTGGCGATAGCGCAAGGGAACATATATTAAAGGGTGTTAATAAATTGGCTGATGCCGTTGCCGTAACAATGGGGCCAAGAGGTAGAAATGTTGTTATTGACAGAAAATTCGGAAGCCCGACAATAACAAAAGACGGTGTTACGGTAGCAAGAGAAATCGAGCTTGCAGAGCCCTATGAAAATATGGGAGCCCAGCTTGTTAAAGAGGTTGCATCCAAAACAAGCGATGTTGCCGGTGACGGAACAACAACAGCAACGGTTTTGGCAAGAGCCATTTACAGAGACGGCTTAAGAAATGTTACAGCAGGCGCAAATCCTATTGAGATAAAAAGAGGAATCGACAAGGCCGTTGAGAAGGTTGTAGAAGAGCTAAAGAAGATCTCGAAAGAGGTTACGGACAAAAAGCAGATTGCAGAGGTAGGAACCATTTCTGCAAACAATGAAGCGGAAATAGGAAACATCATTGCAGAGGCAATGGATAAGGTTGGCAAAAACGGTGTTATCACTGTTGAAGAAGCAAAATCAATGGAAACGACTTTGGAGCTCGTTGAGGGTATGAGATTTGACAGAGGATATCTCTCACCGTACTTTGTTACAAATACCGATAAAATGATAGCCGAATTGGAAGAGCCTTTTATAGTTATTACTGACAAGAAAGTAAGCTCCATGCAGGAATTCTTGCCGCTTGTTGAAAAAATAGCAAAAGCAGGGAAACCGTTTATCGTTATAGCCGAAGAGGTTGAGGGTGAAGCTTTGGCAACGCTTGTTGTAAATAAAATCAGAGGAACTATCTCCTGCATAGCCGTAAAGGCTCCCGGTTTCGGTGACAGAAGAAAAGAGATGCTGAGAGACATTGCCATTTTAACGGGCGGCCAGGTAATAAGCGAAGAGACAGGAATGAAGCTTGAAACTGCTGATTTGACCATGCTGGGCAGAGCAAAAAAGGTTATTGTTGATAAAGAAAACACAACGGTCGTTGACGGGCTAGGTTCCAAAGAGGAGATTCAGGCGAGAATTGATCAGATAGATGCTCAGATTGAACAATCAACAAGTGAATATGATAAGGAAAAGCTAAGAGAAAGAAAGGCAAAATTGGCTGGCGGAGTCGCAATAATTAAAGTGGGCGCCGTAACCGAGACAGAAATGAAAGAAAAGAAAGCAAGGGTCGAGGATGCTCTTAATGCCACAAAAGCTGCCGTTGAAGAAGGTATTGTTGCAGGCGGAGGAAGTGCGCTTCTGAGATGTCAATCTACCTTGGAGGATTTGAAAGGTGATGATGAAGACCAGGAAATAGGAATCAACATAATAAAGAAGGTATTGGAAGAGCCTGCAAGGGTTATATCAAGCAACGCAGGATTTGAAGGTTCCATTATAGTCAATAAAATCAGAGAGAGCAGCGATAATGCTTATGGTTTTGATGCAAGAACAGGTGAATTTGTTAATATGTTTGAAAAGGGTATAGTTGATCCTACAAAGGTTGAAAGAACAGCTGTACAGAATGCAGCTTCCGTTGCAGGATTAATGCTGACAACAGAGACACTGATAACGGACAATCCAGACGAAAAAGAAGAGTTACCCGCAGGTGCCGGCGGCGGAATGCCAGGTATGTATTAAAAAACATTTTCTCTCTTTGTGCCCGTCGGAAGTTTTATCTTTCGGCGGGCTTTTTGTTTTAAATTTTTTGCAATCACGTAAGATTCAT
>JALTDI010000148.1 GCA_027074255.1 Desulfurellales bacterium | reverse complement strand
CTCGGCGCAATTGAGGCCACACCGGAGGTGTATTCCATGTTTGATGTGAGCGTTGTGCCTTCACAAAAAGGCGGGTTTGACAACGTCGTTATAGAATCTATGGCTTGCGGCATACCTACGATTGCAACAACAGAAACCGGCATCGGTGAGCTATGCGAAAACAATAAGCATTTGATATTGACTAAAAAAGATGCACAAAGCATTTCTGAGGCCATTATTTATGCATTTAAGCATGAAAACGATATTAAAAAATTATCTAAAAACGGTTTAAGCTTGATAAAAAACGATTTGGATATTCGTCATATTGTCGCAGAGCTGGAGAAGCTTTTAAATCGGTGTGAATAGAAATTCGGAAATTTTAGCCTTTTTAAGATTGGGGGTGAACCATGAACACTCTGAAAGAGATTGCCATAAAGGGTAAGGTTATAAAAATAATTCACGGAGATATAACCCAAGAGGATACAGATGCTATTGTTAATGCGGCAAACTCATATCTTAAACACGGAGGAGGCGTGGCAGGCGCAATAGTTAGAAAAGGCGGAAAAATTATTCAGGAAGAAAGCGATAAAATAGGTTATGTACCGACAGGCTCTGCGGCCATAACAGCCGCAGGTAAACTTAAAGCTAAATATGTCATTCACACCGTGGGTCCTGTATGGGGTGAGGGCGACGAGGATGCCAAACTCGAAAGTGCTGTTTTAAGCGCCTTGCAGCTGGCAGAAGATAATAAGTTATCCTCAGTAGCTATACCTGCCATAAGCTCCGGCATCTTTGGATTTCCAAAGGATAGAGCAGCTCATATAATATTTAAAAAGTCCTTTGAATTTTTAAAAGATTCCGTATATGTTAAGGAAATACACCTTTGCAATATTGATAAACTGACCTCGGATTTGTTCGTTAAAGAAGCTCTAAATAAGGAGAATAACAATAGGTGAATTTGTACAATACCTTATAAACGGCATTATTTCGGGGTCTATCTATGCCCTAATTGCCATTGGGTTCAATATAATATATTCGACAACAAAAATAGTCAACTTTGCACAGGGTGAATTCTTGATGCTCGGAGGCATAACGGAATTTTTGCTTATAAAGCATTCATTGCCAATCGGCATATCCCTGCTCATAAGTTCTATTTTTGTGGCTGTAGTAGCTATCATAATACACAAGCTCTTCATATCAAAAACGAAAAACGCAAATGAGCTGTCCCTGATAATTATGACAATAGGCATATCGATAACCCTCAGAGGCATAGTTGGGATAGTCGTGGATAAAAACGCCCATCCGGTCAAAGCGTTTCTCCCTTTTCCATCTGTTAATGTGCTGAATCTCACATTTTCATCTCAATATCTGATAGTTATATCAACAGCACTATTACTTGCCTTTGTGTTGTATTTTTACCTAAAAAAGACCATATCCGGCAAAATCATGCAGGCTGTTTCCATGAATTCCCTTGCAGCTTCTTTATTTGGAATAGACGTAAACTTTGTTCAGATGAGTTCTTTTGCAATAAGCGGATTTATAGGTGCTCTTGCAGGTGCGATAATAGCGCCTATAAGTTTTGTTCAATACGATATGGGTCTGATGTTCGGACTTAAAGGCTTTGCAGCTTGTGTTGTAGGAGGTTTCGGCAATAATAACGGTGCAATAGTAGGCGGGTTATTGATAGGTGCGGCGGAATCTCTTTCTGCCGGATATATATCCTCATCATATAAAGATTTGATTGCCTTTTTAATAATGATACTTGTTCTGTTTATAAAACCTTCCGGACTATTTTCGTCTAAGGATGTTGAAAGAATATGAAACAAAAAAACTTTCTTTTGATTCTGTTTATAATTACTATGGCAATAGGCTTTGCCGTAAAGAATCCTTTTATACTGAATATGCTTTCAATGGCAGCTTTGACGGTAATAGTTGTGACAGGGTTAAATCTGCTTCTGGGCTTTGCCGGCCAAATATCATTGGGACACGCCGGATTTGTAGCCCTCGGTGCATATATCTCGTCGCTTATGGCGGTAAAACTGAATATCAATCCATGGATTGCGATATTGATAGCTGTACTGGTCACTTCTTTTTTTGGGGCATTGATAGGCTATCCCACTCTAAAATTAAAGAGTCACTACCTTGCTATGGCCACACTTGCAATAGGCGAAATAATTCACATACTTGCCAATAATTATGTAACTTTAACCGGCGGGCCTCAGGGATTTTCCGGTATGCCCATGCTTTCTTTGTTCGGATTGAAATTGGACAGCGAGATAAAATTCTATCTTTTTATATGGCCTGTTACGTTTCTTTTAATTCTGCTGGCAATAAACCTCGTAAACTCACGATACGGCAGAGCATACAAAACAATTAAATCGAAGGAAAATGCTGCTTATGCTTTCGGCATCAACGTTCATTTATACAAGGT
>JALTDI010000147.1 GCA_027074255.1 Desulfurellales bacterium | reverse complement strand
TAGAAAAATACTTGGGCATAAGGCCTCCTTTCCTAAGATAACAACAAATCCGTGTGTCAAAATTAGTCCACTATTAGTCCACAAAGATGTAAAAAACAGGGATTTCAAGTGAACTTTAAGGAACTCATCAATCTTCATAATCCTTTATATAATAGGAATAAGTGAATGTCAAGGAATAGTAGGGAAAGGCATAGAAAACGCCCAAAACGGACTTCTAATCCGTGGGCCAGAGGTTCGAATCCTCTCGGGCGCGCCACTTAAAGCCTGTTATAAAGCCAATCAGGGCAGTCAGTCCTGGTTGGCTTTTTTGTTTATTTTAAAATTAGCCCACGAAATAAAAAATATCTGCTGCCTAAGCAAATTCAGACGGTTTAAGCCTCAATAATAGCAAAGCCATAGCGGTTCTTATTGGTGAATCTTAATGCTCATTGAAGTCCTGTCATTCTTCTATTAATTTTAAATCTTCTTTCACAAAACCCTTAAATATTTCAACGCCCTTTTTAAATTCCTCTTGGGTTATAAGTCCGTTTGAGGTCATAATATGCAAAAGCTTCTTGGGTAGTTTTAAATCATTGAAATCGAAACCGTTGTCAAGTTTAAACTTCCACTTCATTGCATGCACCTTTTTCGCTATATGCCATAATGTCTTATCGTCATATCCATCAAAGCCTATTGCATTTAGAATATCCGGTATAATTTCGTCTTTATGATAAACACGTCTTGCAAACAAACATCCCGCAATAGACGTGTATATAATACGCCATATACCCTCATCGTATAGCTCTTTCATTCTATCTTCAATAGAGGTTTCACTGTTTTTCAGCTTTTCGTCTATTGAATAACCGGCATTGCCTAAATGGGAATGCCTAGTATCAACAGCATACCCCAAAAATGTCATTATACCCGTTAAGTATCCGGCTGCTTCGTTTTTATTAAAAACTATCGCAAATTCCTCTCCTCCGTATTTCTTTGCACAATAATACGCACCCCTCTCCAAGTCTGTATAAAATTCATTTGCATTGTTAGCTACTTTCTCAAGGACCCTCAGGTATGTTTCTCCATCTCCAAAATTCAGGATTTCACCCATTGTATGTTCTTGATCTATTAAGCCTTTTTGGAATGCTTCGGTCGCCCATGCAAGCGTAACACCCATACTCATAACATCCCAGCCTTGACGTTCTACCTCATGGAGCAATAAAAGCATATTGTCTGAATTATCGATTGATAAATTTGAGCCAAAGGAATAGATAGGCTCATGGTCGTATGATACCTTTTTTGTTTTATACATATGGTTTTCTTTATCGAACATTATTCTAACCTCTCCGATATGGATACATCCCACTTGACACCCGGCGCATGCAATCTTTTGTGAAAGGTGTTTATCAGCCATAGCTTCTCCGGATATTTTGTCTGCGCCCTCAAAAAAGCCCTGAGAGTAATTTCTTACAGGCAAACCGTTTATCTTGCTCAGAGGGATTATATTTGCGGCTGTACCGAGATTATGGTATTTACGCATAAGCTCGGATTGAGTAATTTCTTTATATAGATTTTTATAAAGAGCATTGTATTTTGTCCTCGGCGCATCCCAATATTTTTCACCGTAAATTACCACAGCTTTAACGTTCTTTGAGCTGAATATGGCACCGAGCCCTAATCTGCCGAAATGCCTTGAGGAATCTACGCCGACACAAGCAATTGGAGACAATCTCTCGCCGGCCGGACCGATTTTCATTATGCTTTTTATATTTATATGGCTATATTTATCCGATAGAATACGCTCTACGGCGGTAGCAGATAGGTTCTTTAGTGAATCTGCTCTAAGGATTTTTACATGCTCGTTTTCTATTTCAATATAAGAAAAGTTTTGTACTCTGCCCGTAATTCTAAGTGCGTGAAAGCCGGCCTGATACATTGCAAGCCCCACATTGCCTCCTGCGTGCGATTCCCCAAAATCTCCCGTTAGAGGCGATTTAAACACCGCTATGGTTTTTGTAATAACAGGATAGTGATTGTTTGCAGGACCAATTGCAAACACTATGGAGGAATCTTCGGATAGCGGATCGATATCGCCTTTGCATGTATCAACAAACAGTTTTGTTGCAACGCCGGCTCCGCCAATATAATTCTTAAAAATTTCAGTTATATCAACTACTTTTGATTCTTGCGTAGATAAATTTATATCGAGTAAGTAAAAATTTCTCATACACCTGCCTCCACTAAAACCAATACATCATTTGGGCAAAAGTTGGCACAAATGCCGCAGTGCGTACAGACAAAAGGCTCTTTTTCTTTTTCATTCCAAGGGAGAGATTTTGAAATACAACCTCTCCTCCCGACTCATAACGAGTCCGGCGGTTCAACTCCCAATGCAGTATAGATATCTTTCTGCTTTTGCAGAATCTCTCCTATACGTATTT
>JALTDI010000146.1 GCA_027074255.1 Desulfurellales bacterium | reverse complement strand
AAAACATTTTATATACCGAGTGAGGTCGGAGGCAGATACAGCGTTTTTACATCCGTCGGTTTGCTTATTCTATCCTTTTTAGACGGTGACATTGACAAATTTATAGAGGGTGCAAAAACAGCCGTCAGGGCATTTAGAAACGGATGGCAGCTTCCAAACCGTTTTGCAGCATTCGCTGTGGGTGAATATAAAAATTCCAAAAATATGCTTGTTATGTTTGCTTATAAAGACAGGCTTTTCGGAATTGCGGACTGGTTCAGACAACTGTGGGCTGAGAGCCTCGGCAAAAACGGCATAGGACAAACGCCGATAAACGCACTCGGCGTAACAGATCAGCATTCGCAGCTTCAGCTTTATCAAGAAGGCCCGAAAGACAAAGCCATAATTTTTCTTGATATGCCCGCTCTTGATGACTTTGTTGTTTCTCAGCCTTTCGAGTTTGAATATCTAAAAAACAAAAGCATAGCCGAGATTATGGAGGTAGAAAAAAATTCCACTCAAACCGCACTCAAAACGAATGGTGTTAAATGCGGGAGCATATTTATAAAAAACCCAGATGAATATTCTCTCGGTGCTTTATATATATCCTTAATGATAGCCACCGCAAAGGCTGCCGAGATATTGAGAATAGACCCGTTTGACCAGCCGGGTGTGGAGTTGGGCAAAAAATTAACAAAAGAATCGTTGTCGAATTCATAGATATTCGCCCTAAAACATTTAATTATGCCCTAAAATTCTGTTCCATTTAAAAAGCCAGATGTTTAATAAGATAGACTCTTTTATTTTAAATAAAAAAGGGGATATTTTTATTTGGTGTTGACAAAACACATAAAAAACTTGACAAACTTTTAAAAATCTGAATCATTGGATAGCTATTTTTAAAAGCGGAGGAAAGTATGGATAACACTACATTAGAAGAACTGAAAGAAAGGTTACTATCCTTAAAACAAGAAATAATAACAAGAATAAAAGATAATACCGAAAAAATAAATCACATTCAAATCAAAGGCGACGAAGGCGATTTCTCGAATGCCGTCTATTCACGCTCAATAATATACGACCTCATAGAAAAGGACAGAAGGCATCTTAAAGAGATAGAAGAGTCTTTATATGATATTGAAAGAGGTTTATACGGCAAATGTCATAAATGCGGAAAAGATATAGAAATAGAAAGAATGAAAGCAAAACCCACCGCAAAATATTGTATAAAGTGCCGGTCTGTTATTGAGGCCAATAAAGGATAGTTTAGAGTTTTTATCAAACCTCATTTTCCCCATGCGCTGCCTCTTGTGCGGTGAGGAAAGTAATTGGTATCTGTGCGATAGATGTCTATCCGCCATTGTTCCTTATGAAGGAAATAGATGCAGGATATGTTCAAAACCCATTAATGCCGCTGAAAGTAACACAGTATGCCCCGTTTGTTTATCCAAAAAAAGATATTTTACAAAGGGATTTTCCCTATTTAATTATGAGGATGAAAAAATCAAAAAAATCATAGAGTTCATAAAGTTTTTCAATCATCCTCGCCTTTTAGATATTCTTTTTTACTTTGAAGATGACATTAAAAGTCAGGATATATTTACCTCATGCGATTATTTGATACCCGTTCCCATGTATAAAAAAGATATAAGAAAAAGGGGATACAATCAGGCTGTTGTTATGGCAAAGGTTTTATCGAAAATCACAAAAATTCCCGTAAACTTCGATGCCCTGATAAAAATCAAGCAAACAGAAAAACAGGTTGGCCTGAACTATAAAGAAAGGGAACATAATTTATCTAATGCCTTTAAAGTTAACAAACTGCCGAAAAAAATAGAGAAAATTGTTTTAATAGACGATGTATTCACCACAGGCTCAACGATAAACGAATGTGCAAAAACACTGCTTAAAAAAGGAATATCAAGCAGCTTTTTTACATTTTCCACCACGCCTTCCGGCATAACCGACAACGTTTGAAATAAACCTGCTATTGAATAATATCGGGCTTTTTGTCTGACCAGGGTTTTGCTTTTTCCAGCACCGCGGCAAGTTTAAACAAGGTTGACTCGTTTCCAAATTTAGCCATAAAATGCACACCAATAGGCAATCCGCCTTTTGTAGAAAATAGAGGCACGCTCATTGCAGGCTGCCCCGTCTGATTTGCAAGCTGAGTGTAGGGCATTTTGGAAAGCTGTTTATAGGCAAGTTTTTCTATAATATCGTCAAGCGAAATTAATTTATCAAGATGGAGCAAATCAACAGCGCCCATTAACAATTTCTCAAAAGATGAGGGCGTAATTTCTCCCAATTTTGCGGGAGGATAAGACATTGTGGGCGTAAGATATAAATCATACTCATTATGGAATTCTCCCATTTTTCGTGCCGCCAAATCCCATCTGTTTTTAGCCCAGCTTGCTCTCCAAATAGGAACCAGCTCGCC
>JALTDI010000145.1 GCA_027074255.1 Desulfurellales bacterium | reverse complement strand
GGATTGGCGGCCGGCAAGGGTGTTACGGTTGCCCAAACGCGTAAAGAGGCTGTCGATGCGTTGAAAGATATTTTTCTGAATAATAAATTCGGTGAAGCAGGCAATAGTGTTGTAATAGAGGAGTGTCTCGTGGGTGAGGAGGCCTCTTTTTTGGTTTTTACAGACGGCAAGAATATTTTGCCGATGATAGCTTCACAAGACCATAAACCCGTTTTTGACGACGATAAAGGACCAAACACCGGCGGTATGGGAGCCTATGCCAAGGCACCGATAGTGGATAAAAATATGGAAAACCTAATCATAGAGAAAATAATGAAAAAAGTGGTGCAGGGTTTGGGTGAAGAATCCATAGAGTACAAGGGTGTTTTGTATGCCGGATTGATGATTGATAAGGATAAAAAGCCTTATGTTCTTGAATTTAACTGCAGGTTCGGCGATCCGGAAACTCAGGCGATTTTGCCGCTTATGGAAAGCGATATAGTTGAGATATTCTTAGCGTCAATTGACGATTCGCTTGCATCGCACTCAATAAAATGGAAAGATGCTTATGCCGTCAGCGTTGTAGCGGCAAGCGGAGGATATCCCGGCAAATATGAAAAAGGAAAAATTATAGAAGGTTTGGGTGATGTCGAAAAACTCGATGATGTGTATGTTTTTCATGCAGGTACAAAACTCGACAAGGGCAACGTAGTGACAAACGGCGGAAGAGTCTTGAATGTTGTGGGAGTGGATAAAGATTTTAAAAGGGCACAAGAAAAAGCTTACGATGCTATGAAGCTGATTCGTTTTGATGGAATGCATTATAGGACGGATATAGGCAATAAAGCCTATAAATGGCTTTAAACGAGGAGAGTTATTATGAAGGTTGCAATAGTGGCAGGCAGTAAAAGCGATAGCGAGTTGATGGCTGCGGCAAAAGAAATTCTTGATGATTTTGGAGTTATGAACGATTCTTTTATAACATCCGCACATAGGTCGCCTAATTTAACCGTTGAGGTTGCTAAAAAGGTTGATAAAGAATATGAAGTGGCCATAGTAATTGCCGGACTGTCGGCGGCTTTGCCCGGAATTTTTGCCACATATACGCAAAAGCCGGTGCTCGGAGTGCCTGTTGCAAGTGATTTGATGGGGTTAGATGCGCTCTTTTCGATAGCCCAAATGCCCAGAGGTATTCCTGTTGCCGGTTTCGGTATAGGCAAAAAAGGAGCGAAAAACGCCGCACTTTTTGCAGTTAGAATTTTGGCTTTGAAAGATGATAAACTACTTGACAAACTTAGAAAAAGTGCACAAAAAGAAGAGGATGATATCAGAGCTTTGAATGAGTCTTTCAGTTAACATTAAAGAAGCGTTTTACGGCAATAAAAAAGTTCTAAACGATATAGCCTTTAACTTAGAAGACGGTGATATGCTTGGCATTATAGGAGAAACAGGCGCCGGGAAAACGACAGTCGCAAAAATAGTTTCAGGACTTTACAGGCTTTACCCTCTTAATTTTAAGGGTTTTGTTAAAACAAGCAGAAAAATATCCTACATCCCTCAGAACATAACCGAATCACTGGATCCCCTGTTTACTATTGAGTACCAGATGAGGGAGATTAAAGACGATATTAAACAGATAAGGGATAAACTTACAAGGGTGGGCTTTAAGGGTGTGGATAGGGTATTAAAATCTTATCCACACAATTTAAGCGGCGGTATGAAGCAGAGGGTTTTGATAGCAATGGCTTTGTTAGAGGGTGAAATTCTTATAGCCGATGAATTTACAAGCGCTTTGGATAGGACAACCAAGCTTCAAGTCGTTAAGCTGCTTAATGAGCTGAATGAGCGGTTAGACGCTACGATAATATTTATTACTCACGATATAGAGCTTTTGGACTACAAGGGTTTTCTCATGGTCATGTTTATGGGAGAGATGGTCGAGTTCGGTGATGTTGAAGAAATTAAGAGCAATCCTATACACCCGTACATGAAGTCTTTACTCAAATGCGTTCCAAGTGACAATATGCACTATACAAAAAACCGTTTTAAGGAAATAATTATAAATAAAAAAGCTATGTGCCCCTTCGTGGATTTATGCGATAGGGCCGATGAAATTTGTTATAAAATCAAGCCTCAATTAAAAAAGAATGGTACGAGGATAGTAAGATGTCATTTTTAAAAAACGGAAAGTTTTTAATTGTTGTAGCCGTAGTTTTATTTGTTGTGATAAGCGGATTTAAATTTCTGCAGGATAAATTTGTTATAGGTTTCAGGCATCCGGAAAGTGCTTTTTTGTGTGATAATTACATTTATGTGTCAAATATCGGCTCATCGCCCACAAGCAAAAATTTGGACGGTTTTATCACTAAACTCGATGAATACGGCAATATTCTCGAATATAAATTCATAGATAATCTGCAGGCGCCAAAAGGCATTTGGGTCAATAA
>JALTDI010000144.1 GCA_027074255.1 Desulfurellales bacterium | reverse complement strand
TTTGATGTGAATAGAGTTTTCACAGAAATAGTAAAACAGAAATATTCCAAAGCCATCGTTGTAAACGATTCCGTTGAGAATGTCGAAAAATATATGAAACAATACAATATTGATAAGGCAGATGTAATAATATCTTCGCTTCCGTGGGCAGCTTTTAGTCTAGTGGTGCAAATCAAATTGTTGAGAACTATTTATAGGATATTGAATCCAGGTGGAAAATTTTTAACATATGCATATCTTCATACTTTTGTTTTTTCAAGCCAAAACAGGTTTAAGAGAATTTTGCACAAACGATTTAAAACAATAGATGTTTCAAATACCGTATGGGCAAATTTGCCTCCGGCAACTGTGATAAAATGTACAAAATAGAGTTGAGATACCACATACCCAACAAGAGAAAGCTTTCTCTATTGCACAGTCTATATGACAAAATTGCTGTAAGGACAAAATCTTTTTATCTGCCGGATATATTTGCTATGGTATCCTCAGTGATTACCGATATAATGCCAAGAATAGGGAAGTATGTTACGAATAGTATTGTTGCATTGGCTACTAATATATTGGTAGCCAAGCTTTTGCAAAAAAAGGATTTCAAGATTGTAGAAAAAGTAGAAAATCCTAAGAAGATACTTATTATTAGTGACTTGAATATCGGTGATGCGATAAATCTTCAAAGTGTTGTTTTGGCTGCAAAAAGAGCTTTTCCACAATCTAAAATAGATTACGCTGTTAATGCAAAAGCTTACAATCTTGTTTTTAACAATCCTTATATTGATGGTGTGTTTAATATTCTTTCTTATGATATATATAAAAGTAGGAGAGCTGTAATTTCTTTGCTTCATTTGAAAGAATATGATTATGTAGTTAATCTATGTCCTTTTTTTAAAAAGGATTCCATTGTCGATGATAAACAATTACCCCTCATAGACTACAAGGCATTATCAGCAAGTATTATTTATAACGAGCTTTGGGATAATAATCTAAATCATATATCATATCAGGCATACAGTTATTTTTCTAGCCTATTTAGCAAATCAAAAAAGAGCAGCGGTTCTGAAACTGAGAACGGCGCTTTCATACCGTCAATATGGCTGTCTGATAAGGCTATACACAAAGCCAAGCATTTTTTGCGGGAAAATGCATTGATAAATAATGAAGGAATAGTCCTTTTTAATCCCGATGCCACATCAATTTATTCACAAATTCCTTTTGAGATTCAATTAGATATATTAAAAAAATTATGTGAATCGGATTTTGTTCAAGCCATTCTTTTAACTTCAGGGCATACCTATATTTGTATTGAGGATAAGCTGATTAAATCCTTGCCAAGTTGCGGCAAAATCACTGTAGTTCCAAAGGATATGTCTATTGATGTCTATGCAGCTTTGATAGATTTATGTGATGTTTTTGTTACATCGGATACAGGAACCATGCACATTGCAGCTGCGAAAAAATTCAACGAATCAGGAAGTGAATTGAGGAATAAAACGGCTATCTTTTCGGTTTTTGGAGCCACTTCGGCTCGAATGTACGGGTATGATTCGTATAACAGACACTTCTTAAAACCTGGGCAGGATGGACCATCAAAATTATACATCTCCAATGCCGCATGCAGAAATGTAACATGCGTAAATAAAAAAGCAAAAAGATGTAAAAAAATAAGGTGTTTTGAGGGTATAAACGGGTTTGAAATAGCAAAAGATATCATAAGCTATTTATCTAAAGAGCAAATAGGGCAGTGAGATTTATTTTGCTGATTGTCATATCATATATAATCGGTTTTTTTACAGCTATTCCTATAGGTGCAACTCAGGTAGAGATAGCCAAAAGATCGATGTCCGGCTATATCAAAGAAGCCTTAATGGTTGTTGCAGGTTCGGTTGCATCAGACTTGATGTATGGCTTTATAGCCATGTTTGGAATAGCACCTTTCTTAAAGGATGAAAAGATAGAGGCATTTTTTTGGTTCATAGGCGGAATAATATTAATTGTTCTGGGCATTTTTACATTAATTTACAGTGATAAAAACAGCTATAATAATACAGAAAAGACAATGTTGTTCAGATCTCATACATCATTGTTTATAGGATTTTCTTTGGCTGTTACAAATCCTCCGATAATTTTCTGGTGGTTATTTTGTTTTGAATTTATAAAAAGTGCGGGTGTAGTACCGAACTTTGAACCAGAATATGCGATTATTTTCCTTATATCTGCCGGTGCTGGTATAACCTCATACCTATCAGGTCTGGCTCTGTTTTTAAGAAAAGTGGGTAAAAAAATATCTCATAGGATAGAATGTAAAATCAACAAGATTATGGGTGTCCTACTAATTATGCTATCTTTCTATTTTCTGTTTAAGTCCGCAGAGGTATGTTTCAAATTTTTTATGTAAAGAGTTGATAATGCTATGCGTTATACCCATAAATGC
>JALTDI010000143.1 GCA_027074255.1 Desulfurellales bacterium | reverse complement strand
AATTTCAATGAATTTTTGCGCGCCAAAAATGAATTGCCAATTGATTCTTTGAAAAAGAAATCATTGAGTAAATTCCAGTTGACTAAATATCACGATTTATTTGACGAGTATTTGCAATTCGGTGGATTTCCTGAAGTCGTTTTAGCTGAAACAATTCTTGAAAAAGAAGCCAATTTAAAAGATATTTTTTCCGCTTATTGGTCTTTGGAAATAGAAAGGTTAAGTGATTTTCGAAAAGGGGCTAAATTGCGCGACTTTATTTTTCTTTTGATGGAACGAGTTGGCAGTAAAATTGACATCAATAAGTTTTCCAGAGAGTTAGGAGTGACTCGCAAAACGATTATGGATTATTTAGCCTTTCTTCAAGATACTTATCTTATTTCAACTATTTCTCCTTACTCCACTAACCGCGATGTGGAAATTCGCGGGGCTAAAAAACTATATTTTGCGGACACTGGCCTTCTAAATCAATTCTCTCGCCTTGATCGTGGTTCAATTTTTGAAAACTGTATTTTTAATCTTTTGCGCCAACAAGGAGAAGTTAGATATTGGCAACAAAAAGATGGCCAAGAAATTGACTTTATCGTTAACAGAAAAATTGCTTATGAAGTTAAACTCCAAGCCACTGAACAAGATGTCAAAACTCTTGCCCGCCGGGCTAATAAAATCGGTATTAAAAAATATAAAGTCATCAGCCGCAAACAATTTGATCATCCCAAAATTACTTATGGGTTTTTGTTGTGAGGGGTAAAAAAATCTCTTCTTTGTTTTGTTTTTTTGGAGAATAAAAAAACCGCCGGTCTTGTTATTACCGACGGGATAATTCTTAATATCTTTGATATTCAATCTCTCTCCTAGGAGGGAAAAGAAGATAAGGATAAATAGTTATCTTGCATTTCGTAACCCTTTCCCCCATCACCAAAGGGAAGGGTAGCTCTACTATTTCTTCTCCTTCTTTTTCCCATTTTATCATCGTTCTACACCTCGTCTCATAAACATTCTTGAACCCTCCTGCCGCTATCAATCTTTGATAGCAGTTAGAATCGCGGAGGGCAATACCAACTTCGAGGGGTTTTGAAACTATTTTTTGGGGATAGGAATATAAAAAAATGCATCCGATCCCCAATAAAAATGAAATAATTAAAAACATTCCTATAAAATCCATTTTCCTCATTTTCTCCCTCCTATAATTTATTTTTCCACTCCTACGAGCGGTATTTTGAACGCGAAAATATCACAAAAATTTCACATCCAAAATACCGCTCGCAGAATGAAATTATATTATGTTAAAGAACCATATCAATTTCCATTTGCTAAATGTATATCACACAATTAAACTTTTGTCAACCAAGTGCAAAAATTCCTACTTGAGAATACCATGTCATCAGCTACAAACAACAATCTAATCATCTCAAAATTACTTACGGGTTTTTATTGTGAGGGTTAAAAAGACCTCTTCTTTGCTTTGTTTTTTGGAGAATAAAAAAACCGCCAGCTTTGTTGGCCAGCGGCAGTGAATGATTGAATTAAGTTACGGCGTTATTTTATAAACTATAGATTACCACTAACGCCAGTACTAATGCCAGTAGTATAACCACAATTTTCGGTTTAATATCATCACAATTGTATCTTATCGCTATCCACCCTCCTTCCTTTCTAATGACATCTATTACATTAATAACGAGGCACAACGACGTAACCACCAAGATTACTAGAAAGACAATTTTAGCGATCATTTTTCCCTCCTAGTATCTCGCTCAGAGAAGGATTTTTTTGGCTTCTTTTTCCGCCTTGGCTCTTAAAATAATAGCCTTGGCTTCTCTCCGAGCTTCCAATGATTCACACATGTGAAACAATACATGTATGAGAGCCACCGCACCAATAGCAATTAAAAAAATCAGTATTATAGTTAACAAGTCCATCTTTTCCGCCCCCTTTCATTTATGTTTCAGTTCCTTTGAAATCTACAAAAGACTCTCCAAATCGTGTATGCGATCATAGAGACGAGAGATCTCTTGATCAATGTGTAGCGCCGCATCCATTTCCCTCTCAGCTCCGGCGATGTAGCCGAAGCCTTCCTCCCTCTCAGCCCGCTTAACAAAATGAGAGGAGAGAGCGCATAAGTCTTCTATTTTTTTGCGGAGCTGTTCGATCCTTCTTTTGATTTTTTCTTTTTCCATTTACTTTTCCTCCTTTTTTATTTTTATTTTCCCACTCCACGAGCGGTATTTTAGACGCGAAAATATCACAAAAACTTCACATCCAAAATACCGCCCGCAGAATGAGATTAGATTTTGTTAAAGAACCAAATTTTCATTTACTAAATGTATATCACACAATCAAATTTTTGTCAAGACTTCAGAGATATTATAGTTGTATCAGGAAATAATTGTATTATAGTCTCTCTATAACCACTACAAGAAAACAGGGAAATAAAGTGAAAATGA
>JALTDI010000142.1 GCA_027074255.1 Desulfurellales bacterium | reverse complement strand
TTCCAGGACTCTATGAGAATCGGTATATTCGGTGAGCCGCAAGAAACCCAGGCAATAATCTTTTTAACATTTTTGCCGGCTTTTATTTTGCCGTTTTTGTCTATTTTGTAAAATTTCAATTCTACTTTCAGTGTCTTGTACTTACCTTTTTTCCTATTAAGCTTATCTATATTTATGCTCTCGTATTTTTCCATTTTAATTTCCACCCTGTATAGGTGTTTTGATACAACCACATTCCTAAAATATGTTTTGCCTATTTTTATGTTGTTGTTTATAAAAAACAGATACAATGACAAAGGGGAATAGATTCCCTGCACAGAATACAGCTTATATATCTTTTTCTTTTTGTTTTTTGTTATTACAACATCAGCCGTGGTATTATCAATGAACTTAGCATATGTCAGTTTTTCTTTTTTAGGTCTTTTTTCAACGCTTTCATAATATATGCTTTTCAAACTGGATGTATTGACGGCTCCCTCGATTGTTTCTTGCAGTTTATAGAACATACTTATGAAGTGTGTTGTTTTACCCGTAAAGTGTATTGTATAGATTCCATTTTTAATATGTCCCGTTAGAATGCCCTTTGCCACTGTCATAGAGCTGAATTCGAAATTATAGGTAGCTTTGAAATTTTTGTAGAGGCTGGTGCTGTCTGCATAAGAATATATGTTTACGGACAAAAGAAAAATTAATACGGCTATAATTTTTTTAAACATTGCCGTTAATTGCGTCGGCCAGTCTGTTTTTTGCAAGCTCTATTTTTTTAAGGCACTCAAATTCATTGTTGCCCGATGCCGTAAATCTAACACCCATCGATTTTGAATCAAATCCCGTAGGCAGAGACTTTATATATACATCACTATTTTTTATCTTGTCGATAAATTGTCCAAGCAGCGTTTCGTCGTTTATGCTGAATTCATAGGTTTTGCTTATTGTAACACCTGTTGAGAGCTGTTTTATAATAGGTAGAACCTCATTATCAAACATGGGTTTCATTTCTTTGGGAATACCAGGAAGGCAGAATATGCGCTTGCCTTTCTCGTTGATATATGCACCGAATGCCGCCCCCGTACTGTTGTAAAGCTCTATTGCATTTTCAGGGAGATACGCCATTTTTTTTCGCTTATCATTCATTTCGTTTGATTTAATTTTTCCCGTTTTGTAGAGGCTGTCGTAAAATTGTTTTATGTGATTATAGGCATTTTTACTAAAAATCAGTTTTTTGTTTAAAGCTGATGCTACGGAAAACAGTGTTATATCATCAAATGTCGGACCCAAACCGCCCGTTGTTATCAGAATATCAACCCTATCAAGATAATGCAACATGCCGTCTTCTATCTCATCTTTGATATCGTCTAATGATACAATATATCTATTGTAAATACCGAATGCACTTAATCTTGAAGCAATATAAAAAGAATTTGTATCGTTAATAATACCGCTGATAATTTCCTTACCTATGGATAAAACACAAGAAGACAGCATATTTTAATGGCGGAGCCGACGAGACTCGAACTCGCGACCTCTGGCGTGACAGGCCAGCGTTCTAACCAACTGAACTACGGCTCCGATAAATGGTGGGCGCAGCAGGACTTGAACCTACGACCCCCTGCTTGTAAGGCAGGTGCTCTTCCAGCTGAGCTATGCGCCCTATTATTATGATAACCTATTCGTTGACTTTTTCTTTAAATACTTTTCCGCACTTAAAGCTCGGCAGATTGAACTCTGATATTTGCAGTTTCTCACCTGTTCTCGGGTTTCTGCCCATTCTTGCGGATCTTTTGCTTACGTAAAACGTTCCGAAGCCCGCAAATCCTACCTTATTACCTGCTGCTACGGTTTCCATAATTTCTTCCACAGCTGCATCAATAATTTTTTTTGTCTCCGTTTTTGTTGCATTCGTTTTCTTTGCAACCTTCTCGATAAGCTCAGCTTTTGTCATAATAACCTCCATAAAATGGCGTCCCCAGCGGGATTTGAACCCACGTTACCGCCGTGAAAGGGCGGTGTCCTTGGCCGACTAGACGATGGGGACACTAATTGGTGGGTCGTGCAGGAATCGAACCTGCGGCCAATAGCTTAAAAGGCTACTGCTCTACCGACTGAGCTAACGACCCGCTCTAAAAAAGGCAAGAGTGATAATACATATTCATCATTGCTTTGTCAATAAAAAACAGACGTTTATCATTAATTTTCTAAGCTTTTTTCAATAAAATTTTTCACTTTATCTATGCTGCTGTCAATAATAAACATTTTTTTCTTTTTGTTTTTTAATTTGCTTATTGCATTCGGTTCTTCGGCTGTTTTGCCTATGGCCTGCACTATGGCATCCGGGAATTTGGCCGGATGTGCGGTTGATAAACAAATGACGTCTTTGTGATTAGATTGCCAGGCAGCATGTATGCCTGCTGCGGTGTGAGGATCGGCAATATATCCGGTCAGCAAATGGAGTTTTTTAATGGTTTCGAG
>JALTDI010000141.1 GCA_027074255.1 Desulfurellales bacterium | reverse complement strand
AAATGATTGTTGTGCACGACGACATCGATATGGAACTTGGAAAAATTAAAATTAAAAAGAACTCATCGAGCGGAGGACACAAAGGTGTTGAATCTATCATAAATATCCTCGGCACTCAGGATTTCACACGAATAAAGATAGGTGTCGGAAGAGGCAATGGAGACGCCGCTTCACATGTGCTTTCACTTTTGAACAATACCGAAAAAGAAAGCATTCGTAAAGCCGTTGAAACAGCTGAATATGCGGCACTTGATATTATAAGCAGCGGCCTGCAATATGCTATGAACAGATACAACTCAAAAACGGCCTTGCCTATCGAAGAGAGTTAAAGTATATTGACATACGCCTGTTCTTTAAGTATTCTAAGCACACTTTTGATGTGTAGGGTATCAACAGAAAATGGTTTCAAAAGCCGACAAATTCCATCTTTGGAGTTTTTATACGCAGACTTTAAAACTTAGAAGTTTATTTTCGTGAGGAGGATATTTTAATGACAAAATTGTACAACGTTGCCGTTGCAGGAGCCACAGGAGCCGTAGGGCAAGAAATGTTAAACATTTTAGAAGAAAGAGATTTTCCCATTGACGAATTAAAATTATTGGCATCAGAAAGATCCGCTGGTAAAAAAATAACCTTTAAAGATAAAGAATATACGGTTGAGAAAATGACGAAAGATTCCTTTAAAAACATAGACATTGCTCTTTTTAGCGCCGGTGCATCAAGGAGCAGGGAGTTTGCGCACTACGCTGTTGAAGACGGGGCGGTTGTTATTGATAACAGCTCGGCATTTAGAATGGATGAGAATACACCTTTGGTTATACCTGAAATTAATCCGGAGGATATATTCAGGCATAACGGTATAATAGCCAATCCGAACTGCACAACAATAATAATGCTTATGGCAATAAAACCGCTTCATAATTATTCAAGGGTTAAAAGAATTATCGTATCGACCTATCAGGCAGCATCAGGCGCCGGAGCAAAGGCTATGCAAGAGTTGGAAGAGCAGGCAAAAGCCTGGGTAAATAACAAAGAAATGCCTGTTGAAAAATTTCCTTATCAACTTATGTTTAATGTTATACCCCAGGTTGATGTTTTTATGGATAACAGCTACACGAAAGAAGAAATGAAAATGGTAAACGAGACAAGAAAAATACTGCACGATGATGATATAAAGATTTCAGCCACATGCGTAAGACTCCCGGTATTCAGAGCTCACTCAGAAGCCGTAACAGTTGAATTGGAAGACAGAATCGACCCGAAAAAAGCCGAAAAACTTATAGACAGTTTCCCAGGCGTTAAGGTGGTTGACGATATAAAAAACTCGGTTTATCCGATGCCTCTGTTTGTCAGCGGAAAAGATGACTGCGAAGTTGGCAGGATAAGGCAGGATTTGAATGGAGATAATTGGTTATCATTTTGGATAGCCGGTGACCAAATTAGAAAAGGAGCGGCTTTGAATGCCGTTCAGATAGCTGAAACGCTTATAAAAAGCGAACAAACCTGAGGAGGTAAGTATGGACGGAATAGCCATTAAAAAAATTCTCGCCCCTGTTGACCTTTCTGAAAACTCCGAATATGCGCTTAAATATGCAAAACTGCTCTCGGAACGCTTTGGTGCGGCATTATATATATATCACTGTATAACAGATATACAATCGGCAATAGGATATGTTCCGTCGCTGCCGGCTTCTCAAATTATAAATTCAATGAGAGCGGATGTAGTCAAAGAGATAGAGCATTTTAGAAATCGTTATGATTTAAACGAAAATGTTGAGGTTGTAATAGAGATTGGGGATGCCGCAAGAAAAATAGTTGGGTTTGCAGATAAGAACAATATGGATTTGATCGTTATGGGAGCTCATGGAAAAGGAGCTCTTGAACGTTTTATGTTCGGAAGTGTAACGGAAAAAGTTATGAGATTATCTTCAAAACCTGTTTTAGAGATAAAACTAAACAAATAATAAATTTAAGCTCGATATAATACGATATTTATTCTTAGCATTTATCAGGCAATAAAAAAACGGGCTTTTAAAGCCCGTTTTTTTACTCTTCGGATTTTGCTTCTTCTATTATCTTCTGTGCTATTTGAGAAGGAACCTCCTCATAAACTGAAAAGTGATAGGTAAAAAATCCCTTGCCGCCCGTTATAGACCGCAGGGAAGGTGCATATTCAAGAATCTCGGCTTGCGGGACAAGAACCTTGATTGTCTGATACCCTTTTTTGTCGGCATACGGCTCCATACCGAGCACCCTGCCCCTTCTTGAATTTAAATCACCTATTACATCTCCCATATTATCGTCGGGTACATAGACTTCCATTTCCGCAATAGGTTCAAGCAGTACCGGTTTACATTTCTCAACACCGTCTTTAAATGCTATTGAACCGGCCATCTGAAAAGCAAGGTCACTTGAATCAACAGGGTGGTAAGAACCGTCAATGAGTTTTATTCTTATGTCTATCATAGGGTATCCGGCCAAAACACCATGTTCCATGGCCGCCTTTATGCCTTTTTCAACAGACGGTATGAACTGCCTCGGTATTGCCCCTCCCACAACCATATCAACAAACTCAAAACCGCCGCCTCTTTGAAGCGGCTCTATCTCAATAATGCAGTCGCCGAACTGGCCGTGACCGCCTGTCTGTTTCTTGTATCTTCCGTGAGATTGAGTTTTTCCTTTGATAGTCTCCTTATAGGCAATCTTGGGCAGCTTGAGCATGGCCTGGACACCAAACTTATTTTTAAGTTTTGATGCTGTTACTTCAAGATGCATTGCACCCATACCTGTCAAAATGAATTCTTTTGTTTCGCTGTTTCTTTCAAATTTCAAACTTGGGTCGGATTCTATAACCTTGTTAATAGCCGCTCCCAATTTTTCTTCGTCCCCCTTTGATGTCCCATAAACAGCATAGGATATGAAAGGCAGAGGCATTTCTATGAAATCACATTTTATCGAGGAGCCTTTATTCGCTATTGTGTCTCCTGTTTGCGTAACCTTTAATTTGGCAACCGCAGCAATGTCTCCTGCTGATGCTCCTTCCACCTTTGAAAGCGATTTCCCCTGCACGCTCTGTAAAGAACCGAGCCTTTCTTCCTGGTCTTTATTAACGTTAAAATAGTTTGAATCGGATTTGAATTCACCCGAGCACACTCTCAGCAAACTCATTTTACCCAACTGAGGGTCGTTATAGGTTTTAAACACCAATGCAGCAGGCTCGTTATACTTCTCCTCGGGCGGGGGCAATAAATCAACCATGCCATCAAGCAGTTCTTTACTGCCGAGGCCTTTCAATGAAGAACCTACAAAAATAGGATAGAATGAGGCAGACCAAACAGCCTTTTTTAAGGTTTCATTTAGCTGATTTTTATCTAACTCTTCACCCTCTAAATACTTCTCCATCAATTCGTCATCGTATGTGGAAATTTCCTCTACAAGCTCCATATACCTCTCTTCTGCTGCGTCTTTAAAATTAGATGGTATTTCTATCTCGCCCTTTTCATAATCAAATGCCTTGTGATTCAGTATGTCGATGTATCCTACGAAATTATTATCCTCCACTATCGGAAGCTGCAGCAGAAAAGCCTTTTCCGTCAAATCCTTTTTTATTGAATTTATGGCCCTATCTAAGTCTATATCCTCTTTATCCAAACCATTTAAAAAGAAGATAAGAGGTTTATTTTCTTTTTTAACCTCATCGAAAAGCCGTTCGGTCTGTGCCTTAGAGCCGTCTTTTGCATCAATAAGCATAAGAACCGAGTCAGAGGCCATTATACCGCATAAAGCGTCAGCTATAAAATTGTGGTAACCCGGAGTATCAATAAAATACAAAAGGTGCTTATTCCACTGAGTATGACCTACGGAAAGCTGCAAAGATATTTTCCTTTCCATCTCCTCCGAATCAAAATCCATTACCGTATTTCCCTTATCGGTTGAACCTTTTCTACTTGTTTTCCCTGTTGTAAACAGTATGTCTTCAACAAGAGTTGTTTTACCACATCCCCCGCTTCCGCATACAGCTACAACTCTTTTTTTATCAATATCTGCTCCCATATAAAAAATACCTCCGTTCCTAATAATTTTTATAGGCAGTCTTTCAGTTGTTGTCTAAATTCTTTCTGCGTTCTTTTTGCTCTTAAAATTCTGCTTCTTTGTATATATTCCTCTAATTTATTTTCTTTTGTTCTAATATGTTCAAACCATTCGGCTATCATATCTTTATATTCAGGATGATTTTCGCTGTTGCTTTTCATAATAGAATCCTGCAAATTGTATCCGACTATAGTATCTGTTATGTCAAAGGCATCTTTATAATCAACAAAATGTCCCTCTATGCCCGTAATGGAATACACACCCGGGGCTATCTCCGTACCTTGTGTATTATCAACAAGATAGTATCCGATTGTTAAATGCTGAGTTTCTTTTTTGTAGGGTTTAAAAATTGCCCTAAAGAGTACGTATATCTTGTCATACTCCTTTTTTTCCAATATTTTCTCAACTTCCCTGAAATAAAACACATAGTCCATTTTATCGTCTAAATTAAACCCTTCAAGATAGGGTCCATTTTCGTAATCACCCTTTTTAAAAGGATTAAGACCTAAAATATCCCTTAGAATAAGATTTTGGTTTCCTACAAGAGGGCTGCAGGCATCAGAAAGGCCCGGGAGGGCAAAAAACGGCACGCAAATAGTAAGTGTTTCCATCGGCAAAACTCCTTTCTTTCGTTTTGTATAAAACCTTGTTAAACATCCATACTTTACTTCAATATTCTAAATCAATTATCATTTAATATCAAGCAAAAAAGTAGAAACAATAAAGTTCGGCTAAGCTCCTTTTGCAGCCCTCCTGTGTCTGCTATAAAGAGATTCTTTGGTTTTGTTTGTTATTATTACACCCGCTATCACCAAAACACCGCCCAGAATCACAATTAACGATATTTTCTCTTTTAAAATTAACGAAGATGCTAACACACCGAAAACAGGGACAAGGTTTACAAATATGCTTGTTTTTGATGCGCCGAAATACTCCACTCCTTTATACCATGCGCTATATGCGAAGAATGTAGCCAAAAACGCCATATACAAGATACTTCCCCAGGCAGCGAGAGGATAGGACAGTATATTTTTATTGCCGCCCTCCAAAAATATGAAAGGAATCAAATATATTGTGCCCAAAAGAGTGGAAAGCGCAACCGACTGTGAATGCCCTATACTGTTTATGAGCTTTTTACCTGCAACAGAGTATATAGCCCATAAAATTGTGGCTGCAAGCATAAACAAATCACCCGTATTGAAAGAGAGATGCAAAATCGCATACAAAGAGCCTTCGCTGATAATTATCAAAACACCGAAGAAAGATACGACAATACCCGTCCACATATAAACATTTATTTTTTCCTTTAAGAAAATGGAGGCTATAATTGTCGTGATAATAGGGTTAAATGCCGCTATCAAAACGGAATTTGAAGCAAGTGTCAACTTGAGTGAATACAGATAAAAAAAATTGTATGCGGTTATACCGCTCAGCCCCATCACGGAAAGACCTATAAAGTGCTGTTTTAAATTTCTCATAATATGTTTTTGTCTTCTCGATACGATAATCATAAACAGAACTGATGTAATAAAAAATCTTATGAAGGCATATGTGAAAGGTGGTACGTATTCTATACCTATTTTTGAGATAGGAAATCCAACACCCCATACAAATGTCGTTAAAAAAAGCAGAAAGAGAACTAATGTGCTACTCATTATTTATCAGAGCTCCTAAATATAAAGAATTACTGCAAATCTTCTTTTGTGAGAATTCTATAAAATTAGAATATGCTCTCTATATTTTTAAGGTTATAATCTTTCACTATGCCCAAAGCTTTCTTGTATCCCATATTGTTAAATTTTAGAGCAAAAAGAACCATACAGCCGTTCCCCGCATGTTTTATACAGATATAAACCACTCCGCTATGCTCTTTTTTGTCATAGGAAACACCGCCTTTATAGCCCTGAATGGTCAAGGTCTTTAAAAGGTTTTCATTGTTTTCTATGGACAGGTTAGATTTAAACATACCCCAGCTCGCCATTGCCTGCATACCGGAAAAAACACTCAGCTCAATTTCTTTGTCCTGTTTGATAAATCTCTTTGACGCAATAACGACGCTGCCCACAGATGTGCCTGACATATTTGTTCCGCTGCATTTTTCTGCAAGCTGCCATCCGTTTAAATCTTGTATAGCGCCGCACACCTTTTTATACGACGGCATTTGAGCATAGGACATTGATGAAAAAACAAAAAGAGCACAAAAAACCACAAAAATATGAATTTTTTTCATGCCAGCCTCCTCTGCGATATTTTTATCATTGTATATAAAAGTACAGTTGTTTTCAATATTTTAAAATAACTGTTAGATAGGTTATTCTTTTGGAAAAAATTTTTGCGCTTATAGGTATAAACAGGATAAAAAAGTTGACTGTTTAAACAAGGTATGCTAAGTTCTTTGAGCTTTGATAAGGCGGCTTAACTATGGTGATTAACATCAAAATAAAACCGGGTGCGAAGCGGAACTCAATAATGGGTTTTAAAGACGGCTATTGGCATATAGCCGTTAGCCAGCAACCTATTGAGGGAAAAGCAAACAGAGCATTGATGGAGTTTTTAGCAAAACAGCTCGGTATAGCAAAAAGCTGTATCAGCATACTGAAAGGCTCCAAATCGAGGTTAAAAAAAGTCGAAATAAATTGCATCAGCGAAAAAAACATTATTGATCTGCTTGGAGGGTAAACGTAATGCCTATTTATGAGTATGAATGCAAATTTTGTTCGCATAAATTTCAGCTATTACAAAAAATAAACGAGGAACCTCCTCGTATCTGTCCCAACTGTAAAAAGGAAGGAGGAATACATAAACTTATATCACCAACGTCTTTTATGCTAAAAGGAAACGGATGGTATGTAACCGATTACAAAAACAACTCAAATAAACAAAAGGATTTACCAAAAAATGCAACAGTATCGGATAAAACGCAAAAAACAAAAAATAGTACGAATAATACAAAGGGGGATGTAAAATCGTGAAGGAAAGAACATTATCCATTATAAAACCGGATTGCGTAAGTAATAGAAATGCGGGAAAGGTTATTGACATTCTTGAAGAAAAGGGCTTTTCCATAGTAGCTATGAAAAAAATAAAGCTCACAAAAAAACAGGCGGAAGGATTTTATATAGTTCATAAAGAAAGGCCTTTTTATGAATCACTATGCACGTTTATGTCGGAGGGCCCTATTATTGCGATGGTCTTGGAAAAGGAAAACGCCGTAGCCGATTATAGGGAACTCATGGGAGCAACAAACCCGAAAGAAGCAAGTAAGGGAACACTCAGAGCAATGTTTGCCACTGATATTGAGCGAAACGCCGTACACGGTTCGGATTCATTGGAATCAGCTGATTTTGAAATAGGTTATTTCTTCAACGCATTAGAGATACTGCAATAATTAATATATAAAGGAGTAAAAAATGGCTCAACCAAAAAGGAAATCTTCTCATTCGAGGGCTGCCAAGAGAGCAACGCATAAAAAATTAAAAGGTGTTGCGTTGTCTAAATGCCCGAACTGCGGAGAATACAAGCTGCCTCATAGGGTATGCCCATCTTGCGGATACTATAAAGACAGAGAAGTCATTACACCAGAAGAGTAATGAGTTGTGTAGCCGTTGACGCCTACGGCGGAGACAATGCCCCGGAGGAAGTTATAAAAGGCTCCATAAAAGCTCTATCCGAGGTTAAGGACCTTTATGTCATACTTACGGGCTATAAGAATAAATTAAAAAATATGCTTGCGGATTTTGAATATGATAGAAACAGACTGCTTATAGAAGATGCTGACGACATTGTCGGTATGATTGATAAGCCCTCCCTCGCATTGAAAAAAAAGAACTCCTCAATGTCTGCGGGTGTAAGGCTCGTAAAAGAAAAGAAAGCGGACGCTTTCGTAACCGCAGGTAATTCCGGGGCATCAATGGCGTTTTCCATGTTTACACTGGGACGTATCAAAGGTGTAACAAGGCCTGCGATAGCCACCTTGCTTCCGGCATTAAAAGGCAATGTCCTTTTGGTTGATGCGGGGGCAAATACAGACTGCAAGCCGTCAAATCTTCTTGAATTTGCTCTAATGGGCGGTGTTTATGTTAAATATATGCTTAATATAGAATCACCAAGAATAGGTATTTTAAGCAACGGCAGTGAGCCGGGCAAGGGCGACCAATTGACCATAAAGGCCTATGATCTGCTTTCAAAAAGCAGGCTGAATTTTGTGGGGAATATAGAGGGTGATGAGATTTATAAGGGCAAGGCCGATGTTGTTGTCTGTGACGGATTTATAGGCAATATTGTTTTAAAAACAAGCGAGTCAATACCGCAGATAATAGCCGAATTTCTGCAGGAAGAGATAAAAAAAAGCTTCTGGTATAAGATAGGATTTCTTCTTGCCAAACCTGCATTCAGGCTTTTAAAAAACAGGGTTGATTATTCGGAATTCGGCGGAGCTCCGCTGCTTGGAGTCAACGGGACCTGCATAATCAGCCACGGCAGAAGCAATGCAATGGCAATTAAAAATGCCATAATAAAAGCCTTAAAATTTTCAAAAGAACAAATAAACGACAAAATAGAAGCAGCTATTAATAACTGCAAAATATTAAAAAAATACGGGAAGGTTGAAACAGATGAGGTCTAAAATAATTTCGACCGGCTCATATCTGCCGGAAAAAATTCTAACAAACAAAGACTTGGAAAAAATAGTGGACACCTCAGACGAGTGGATAACACAAAGAACAGGTATAAGGGTAAGACACATAGCCGACAAAGAGACAACCTCCGATTTGGCATACAAAGCCGCTTTGGAGGCCATAGATAGTGCAAACGTCGATCCCTTGGAAATAGACGCAATAATAGTGGCAACCGTGACGCCCGACATGCCTCTGCCTGCAACCGCTCTGTTTGTGCAGGAGAAACTCGGAGCAAAGAATGCTTTTGCATTTGATATAAACGCCGCATGCAGTGGGTTTATGTACGCCTTATCCATAGCCGACTCCTATATAAAAAACAATTTGGCAAAAAAGATACTTGTAATCGGTGCGGAGGTTTTAACAAACATGATTGACTGGCAGGATAGAAGTACCTGCGTTATCTTTGGTGACGGAGCTGCCTGTGTATTGCTTGATGCCACAGAGAACGAAGATGAAGGCATACTGAGTATGAAACTGCACTCTGATGGAAAATATACGGATCTTATGATAGTCGAAGCACCCGGAAGTTACAAACCCTGTTCAAAGGATGTTATTGATAATAGAGATATTTATGTTAAAATGAAAGGCAATGAGACATTCAAGATGGCTGTCAGGCATATTGTAGAGGTAAGCAAAGAGGTTTTAGGTGATGTCAATATGGAATTCAGTGATGTTGATTTAATGATATCTCATCAGGCCAACAGAAGAATAATAGAAAGCGTTGGAAGAAGGGCTGGTTTGCCTGCCGAAAAAGTTGTTATCTCGATAGATAAGCATGCCAATACGGCGGCGGCTTCCATACCCCTTGCTCTTGATTGGGCGCACAAAAACGGTGAAATAAAAAAAGGGGATATACTTTTGTTAAACAGTTTCGGCGCGAGTCTGACATGGTCAGCCGGCATAATTAAATGGTAATCAGCAGGAGAAATTGATGATTAAAACAAGAATATGTGATATTTTGGACATAAAATATCCTGTTATACAAGGCGGAATGGCTTGGGTTGCAGACGCTGAATTGGCATCTTCCATATCCAATGCCGGCGGATTGGGACTGATAGCTGCCGGAAATGCCCCGGCTGATTGGGTGGAAAATGAAATTTTAAAGGCAAAAGAGATGACCGATAAAACATTCGGCGTCAACGTTATGCTGCTATCGCCGTTTGTTGAGGACGTTGTTGATGTAGTCGTTAAGCATAAAATAAAAGTTGTAACCACCGGCGCTGGCAATCCGGGTAAATTTATGGATAGGTTTAAGTCTATCGATGCAAGGGTTATACCTGTTGTGCCATCCGTTGCATTGGCAAGGAGAATGGAGGCCATAGGCGTCTCCGCCGTTATAGCCGAAGGCATGGAATCAGGCGGACATATAGGAGAATTAACCACTATGTCCATTGTCCCGCAGGTTGTGGACGCTATAAATATTCCTGTGATTGCCGCCGGCGGCATAGCAGACGGCAGGGGTTTTGCAGCGGCTTTGGCTCTCGGGGCATCAGGCGTGCAGATGGGAACAAGATTTGTTGCCTCAGACGAATGTACAATAGTAACCTCTTACAAACAGGCCATTATTACAGCAAAGGACAGAGATACGGTTGTTACGGGCAGAGCTACGGGACATCCGGTTAGGATTTTAAAAAACAAACTTGCAAGAGAGTTTATAAAACTTGAAGCAAACGGTGCAACAAAAGAGGAACTTGAAAGGTTCGGTGAAGGCAGATTGAGAATGGCGGCAAGGGAGGGTGATTTGCAAAACGGAAGCATAATGGCAGGTCAAATTGCCGGCTTGATTAAAGATGTAAAGCCTGTTAAAGAGATAATAGAAGACATAATTGCAGAAGCTGAGGAAACAATAAGAAAGATAAATGGCATTATAGAGGATTAAAATGCGTTTTTTAATGTTTACGGGTCAAGGCTCTCAATTTGTAGGAATGGGCAAAGAGCTCTACGATAATTTTGACATTGTAAAAAGAATATTTGAAAAAGCCGATTCGGCCATTGGTTTTTCTCTAAGCAGCCTTATGTTTAACGGTCCTGAGGATAAACTAACATTAACAGCCAACGCTCAGCCTGCAATTTTGACGCTCAGTATAGCCATTAACGAACTTTTAAAAAATTCCATAGGGTTTGATTTTGACATAGCAGCAGGACACTCTCTCGGCGAATATTCGGCACTGGTTGCAGCAGGTTCTATGGATTTTGAAGATGCAGTATTTGCCGTACACAAAAGAGGCCAATTTATGCAGGAGGCCGTTGCACAAGGTATCGGAGCCATGGCGGCAATCTTGACTGATAAACATAAAGAGGTGGAAAAACTCTGCTCTTTAGTCAGTGCTGAATCAAAAGAGCTGTACTGTAATATAGCCAACTACAATGCAAAAAAACAAATTATAGTATCCGGATACAAAAAAGGCGTTTATAGGGTTGCAGAAGAGGTTAAAAATTCTGGATTAGGAAAAACAATTCCGCTTAATGTAAGCGCACCTTTTCACTGCGCATTGATGAAACCCGTTGAAAGTAAAATGAGTGCGGTGCTGAATGATATTAACATAAAAAAGCCGCTAAAACCTATCATAGAAAACGTATATTCCGACACCGTTACCGATGAAAACAACATAAGAAGATATTTGCTGGAACAGATAACAAAACCCGTAAAATGGCTGCAGAATGTTGAAAAATCCATTGAGATAGGCTGCGACGAATTTATTGAATTAGGACCTAAAAACGTTCTGTCGTCTATGCTTAAAAGGGATTATCGAAAAGCCGATATAAATTATGTTGTTGACTTAAAAAGCTATAACGGTTATAAGGATAAAGTATGAAATTTGCGGGAGAAATTGCCCTGATTAGCGGCGCTTCGAGGGGCATAGGCGCCCAAATGGCAAGACAGCTTGCCCAAAGAGGGATAAAGGTCATTATAAATTATTCCAAAAATACCGATGCCGCTGCTTCATTGCAGCAGGAAATAAGGCGAGAAGGCGGCGAATGTGAAATTATGCAGTTCAACGTTTCCGACTTTGAAGAAACAAAAAACGCTGTTTCGAACATCATAGAAAAAAATAAAAGAATAGATTATCTCGTTAATAATGCTGGTATAACGGCTGACAATTTAATTTTAAAAATGGGAGAAGACGAGTTCGGCAGAGTGATAGATGTTAATTTAAAGGGTGCCTTCAACTGCACCAAACATGTTTCTAAGTGGATGATAAAACATAAATTCGGCGTAATTGTGAATATAGCGAGCGTGGTAGGTTTGATGGGAAACGCTGGACAGTCGAACTATGCCGCATCGAAAGCAGGTCTGATAGGATTTACAAAATCTTTGGCAAAGGAGCTCGGTTCGAGAAATATAAGGGTTAATGCCGTTGCACCCGGATTTATTGAGACAGAAATGACCGAAAAACTCAATATCATTCAAAAAAAATCATTAATAGGCTCAATTGCATTAAAAAGACTGGGAACTACCAAAGATGTTGCAAATCTTGTTGAGTTTTTGTTGAGTGAAAATGCGTCGTATATTACCGGAGAAGTCATCAATATTAGCGGTGGATTATATATATAAAAATAGTAGGAGGTTAGTATTATGTCTATTACAGATGAGGTAAAACAGATTATTGTCGAGCAATTGGGAGTTGACGAAGAAGAAGTTAAGCCCGAAGCAAAGTTCGTTGAGGACCTTGGTGCGGATTCTCTTGATACCGTTGAGCTGGTCATGGCCATAGAAGAAAAGTTCGGTATAGACATTCCGGATTCTGATGCGGAGAAAATCACTACGGTTCAGGACGCCATTGACTACGTAGAATCCCATAAATAGGAATATTGTATGTCTAAAAGAGTTGTTGTAACCGGCGTAGGAGCTGTTACACCCATAGGCTTATCTGCTGAGGAAAGTTTTAAAAATGCCTGCAAAGGCGTAAGCGGTATAAATAAAATCACAACCTTTGATGCAAGCGCTTTGACCGTGCAGATAGCCGGCGAGGTTAAAGGCTTTGAACCTACCGAGTACATATCCAAAAAAGATATAAAAAAGATTGACAAATTTTCCCAATACGCCATAGCCGCAGCCAAGGAAGCTATTGAATCCTCGGGCATTGACATCGAAAATGAAAATCCTTTCAGAATAGGCGTCAGTGTGGGTTCGGGTATAGGCGGCCTTGCCACAATAGAAAAATTTAATGAAAGTTATCTAAAAAAAGGACAAAAAGGGGTTTCTCCCTTCTTCATACCCATAGCGGTCATCAACATGGCCGGAGGCAACATAGCTATGCATTTCCATCTAAAAGGACCTAATTTCAGCGACGTTACGGCATGCGCAACGGGAACACACTCAATAGGACTGGCTGCAAGAACAATAGCGTACGGGGACGCCGATATTATGGTGTGCGGCGGTACAGAATCAACCATCACGCCTCTTGCCATTTCAGGGTTTGCCAACATGAAAGCACTTTCTATGCGAAACGACGAACCGCACAAAGCATCGAGGCCTTTTGATAAAGATAGAGACGGTTTTATAGTCGGTGAGGGAGCAGGTGTTTTAATACTTGAAGAGTACGAACATGCAAAAAAGAGAAACGCCGACATTATTGCCGAGTTCGCGGGTTTCGGCATGAGCGACGATGCTTATCACTACACAGCCCCTGAACCTAATGGAGAAGGAGCTATCTATGCCATTAAGATGGCCGTTGACGATGCAGGTGTGAATACCGAAGATGTTGATTATATAAACGCTCACGGAACGTCCACCTACTTCAACGATATTATCGAAACAAAAGCCATAAAAAAGGTCTTTGGAGAACATGCCTACAAACTTATCATAAGCTCGACAAAATCCGTTACGGGTCACCTGCTTGGAGCTGCCGGAGGGGTTGAGGCCGTTTTCAGTGTTATGGCTCTTAAAAACTCTATTATACCGCCGACTATGAACCTTGAAAATCCTGATGCAGAGTGCGATTTATTTTATGCTCCAAATTCAGCCATTGAAAAGAATATCAACATTGCCTTATCAAATTCATTCGGGTTTGGCGGCACAAACGCCGTTATAGCATTTAAAAAATTTGGTTAGGCATCTTTTAGATGCCTAATTTTTCCCTATGAAGCCCCTTTTTTTTGATTTGGACGGAACATTAATAGATTCTAAATTGGATATAGCAAACAGCGTAAATGCATCTTTAATCCACTTCCGCCTCGAACCAATAAAAAATGAAACCATATACGAATTTGTCGGCAACGGAGTTAAACAATTGCTTGTCGACTGCCTCAATCAGCACGGCAAAATAAACATACTGGATGAATTTTTCACATATTTTTTGAAAACTTATTATAAGCACCTGCTTGACAATACAACAGTTTATGAGGGGGTTTTTAACACACTCAATGAAATTAAAAAAACTTATGAGCTGTTCATAGTGACAAACAAAAGCGAACTGTTCGCCAAAAAGGTTGTAGAAAGATTAGGATTGTCCCCATATTTCAAAGATATGGCAGGCGGAGATACTTATAAAAATAAAAAACCGCACCCGGAGCAAATACTAAAACTCATAAAAAAACACAATCTCAACATAGAAGGCTGTTATTTTGTGGGTGATTCGGAAAACGACATCATAGCCGCACAATCGGTCGGTCTTAAAATTATTTGGGCATCATACGGTTTTAGAGGAAGGGATATCCTAAAAAAACATACTGTGGATTTTATCATAGATTATCCCGAACAGCTGCTTGAAATACTCTTAAATAATGAAAATACGGATTGATACGATTCATATAAAACTTTTATATCAAACACTTATTTGTGCACATAGTGTTAGAAATCAAACGGCTGAAAAATGTTTTACAGCAAAATAAACACCCAATTTGAGCTGCGTGTTAAAACCCGAGGGAACTTAATAAAATTTTGGATGATGCAAAAGGAGATTTAATTGAGAGCTGTACTGCAAAGGGTAATAAGTTCAAAACTATTGATTAAAGATAAAGTCTTTTCAAAAATCGGCAGAGGAATACTTGCTTTTGTGTGCATTTGCAGAGGCGACACGGAAAAAGATTTGGAATACGTGGCAAAAAAACTTGTTAATATGCGAATATTTTCGGATAAAGAAGGAAAGTTCAATCTGTCTTTAAAGGATACAGGCGGCCAATGTATGATTATCAGTCAATTTACGCTTGCGGCGGATACGAAAAAAGGCAACAGACCCTCATATTTCTATGCCGAAGAACCGGATAAAGCTGTCGGTATGTATGAAAGATTTATAACGTTGGTTGAGAATACGTCTGTTGAGGTAAAAAAGGGTGTGTTCGGAGCAAGTATGAAAATTGAGCTCATAAATGACGGACCTGTGACAATCTGCATCGATTCAAAAGAAAAACGGATATGAGAAATATGCTTTTCCAAACCATATGCATAAAAAGTCGAATGTTATTCAATATAAACCTGCGGGCAAAAACAGATTTGCCCAAAATAAGAAGTTTTTTAGATAACGAAAACGGCAGACATTTTATATTTAACTTTAAAGTACAAAAAATTATTGATAATGACAATAAAAAATAGTAGTATATTCTTATGAAATACGAATTAAACGGTGTTTTTCTATGGATGATGATTCAGGCAGTTGTATAACTCCGAATAGTTTGGACGAACTTGTAGGACAAACGCATCTTTTTGCAAAAAATAAACCGTTATATACATTTTATCATTCAAAGGGCGTTTTACCTTCTATGATTTTATACGGACCGCCTGGCACCGGCAAAACAACTTATGCGAAACTACTATCCAAACAGCATAAAATGGACTTTGTTCATCTTAATGCCACGCAGGCTGAAAGCCGTCTTTTAAGAGAAACGTTAAAAAAAAGTCCCATTTTGATTGTTGTTGACGAAATTCATAGGTTCGACAAAAGGCAGCAGGATATACTTCTGCCCTATCTTGAAAACCATGATGCGGTTATGATAGGAACTTCAACCTACAACCCATATTTTAAGCTCACAAAAGCCCTGCGCTCAAGGTGCTTTTTATACGAGTTTAAGCCTCTTTCGGCAGAGGATTTAAAACTGATAGCAAAAAAAGCGTTGAGATGTTTCAATAAAGAAATAGCTGGCGATGCCTTGGATTTGATTGTTATGTATTCCGCACACGATGCAAGAAAGCTTATAAAAACGCTGGAGATGATGAGAGATTCCGATATTACCGAAGAATCGATAAAGAGTTTTTTAAGTATTGATACAGGCTATGCCAACGAAACCGAGCGCTACGACTTGATAAGCGCATTTATAAAAAGCATTAGAGGCAGTGATATTGACGCATCCGTATATTACCTTGCAAGACTTATCAAGGCAAAAGAAGACCCTGAATTTATTGCAAGAAGGCTGTGCATTCTCGCGAGTGAAGATATAGGTCTTGCCGACAGCAATGCGGTAAATATAGCTTCCTCCACATTGAATATAGTCAAAGAGATAGGCTTACCCGAATGCGCCATTAATCTTGCCCACTGTTGCATATATCTATCAAAGGCCAAAAAATCAAATTCAAGCTATATGGCTGTAAAAAAGGCGATGAATGATGTTGAACAAGGTGTGATAATGGATGTTCCGGAGCATTTGAAATCCCATCCTACAAAACCCTATTTATATCCCCACAACTACAAAAACAGCCGCATAAAGCAGGAATACACACAAAGAAAGATTAAATATTTTGAAAAAAAGGAAAACGATTTGATATGAATACCGTTTCGGATATAGGTGAGTTCGGTTTGATAGAAATGATAAAAAATATGGATAAAAGAGACAGCGGTGTTTACGGCATCGGAGACGATTGCGCTATCATACCGTTTAACAAAGAAAAAGAACTGGTGGTCACAACAGATACATTGGTTGAGGGCATTCATTTTTTTAAAGGTACAAACGCGTATCTGCTCGGCAGAAAATCTTTATCTGTCAACGTAAGCGATATAGCGGCAATGGCCGCCCTGCCTAAATGGGCATTTTTATCAATATCCGTTAATGAAGATATGGAATTGGACTATATGGAATCTTTTATGAAAGGGTTTTTCTCTGCAGCGGATAAATTCGGTATTTTTTTGCTCGGCGGAGATACGACCAAAGGCCCTCTTTTTTATATAACCGTCACACTTATCGGCGAAAACGATATCAGCAAATCTATAAAAAGAAGCACGGCCAATATCGGAGACGATGTCTATGTAACAGGTGAAATAGGCTGTTCCTACGCAGGATTCACAGCTATAAAGCAAAACCTCGACGGTTTTTATGATATAAAACAAAAACACTTAAATCCTGCGCCGCGGCTTAACGAAGCTTTAAGTGTGAAAAAGTTTGCAGCGGCTATGATTGATATAAGCGACGGACTTGTGCAGGATTGTGCCCATATTTGTTCCCTAAGCGGTGTTGCCATGAGGCTTGACTTTAATAAAATTCCGTTTTGCAAAACAGAGTTAATAGGTAAAGAGGATATGCTCTCAGGGGGCGAGGATTACGAATTGGTGTTCACCGCCGATAAGGAGTATAGAACGATTATAGACAATATGGAAAACATTACGAGAATAGGAGAGGTTGTTGAAGGCTTCGGCGTTATTGTTACCAAAGATAAGAGGGAGCTTAATATAAAAAATGCAGGTTTTAAACATTTTTAAGGAGAGTGAAACTTGGGTATAAATACGGAGGTTGTTTTAATTGCCGCATCTTTACTTTTATCATCCTTTTTTTCTTCCTCGGAAACTGCGCTGACATCTCTGAGTAAGGTAAAATTGGCTCAAATGGTGAGAAACCATTCCAAAAATGAAAAATATTTTATGCTGTGGATGAAGCACCCCAACAAAATGCTGAATACCATTTTAATCGGAAACAACGTAGCAAATATTTTTGCCTCGGTTTTAGCAGGCAGCGTTGCAAACAAACTCTCAGGCTCATCTCAAATCGCCATAACAACCACTGTTATGACCGTTTTGATACTGTTTTTCGGTGAGATTACACCCAAAACATTTGCAAAACACAATGCTGAGAAAATTTCTTACCTCTCCATAAGGCCGCTTGCCGCGTTATACTATTTTTTCTACCCCATAACCTATGTAATAAATATATTCGTAAAGGGAATAATAAAAATTGCAGGCGGACAAATAAACCAAGAGGTACCTCTCATAACGGAAGAGGAATTGGAATTTATGATAAACGTCGGTGAAGAAGAAGGAATTTTGGAAGACGAGACAAAAGAAATGATGCACAACATAATGGAAATAAAAGACATATCTGTAAAAGAGATTATGGTCCCGCGAACGGAAATGGTAACGCTTCCCATAGATTCTACCTTGGATGAAGTTCTAAAAACCATCGATAAGTATGAGTTTTCAAGAATTCCCGTTTATGGAAAGGATTTAGACCATATAACAGGTATTTTGTATGTGAAGGATTTAATAAAATACGCAAAAGAGGGTTTAAAAAATATAGAATTAAAAAAAATCCTCAGAGAGGCTTTTTTTGTCCCTGAAACCAAAAATATCTATGATCTTTTTAAAGAATTTCAATCAATGAGGGTTCATCTTGCCATTGTAATAGACGAATATGGAGGCGTTGCAGGTATTGTGACCATGGAAGACATACTTGAGGAAATTGTGGGTGAGATAAGAGACGAGTATGATCTATCCGAAGAAGATGAATTTATCGAGATAGATAAAAACTCATTTATGGTTGATGCCGGTATGGATTTGGATGATTTCTGCGAGAAGTTAAATATTGACAAAACCGAGGATATGGAAGAATATGAAACAGTGGCTGGTCTTGTGTATGATTTGGCAGATAAAATACCCTCGGAGGGTGACGAATTCGAGTTTATGGATAAATTTAAAATAAAGGTCGTCAAGCTTGATGGGAATAAAATATTAAAGATTAAAGTAGAAAGGGTTGCAGATGAAAACTAAAATGATAGCGCCGTCTATTCTATCGGCGGATTTTTTGCATCTTGCAGATGAAATTGATGCAATATGTGAAGCAAAAGCCGATTTTGTGCATATTGATGTTATGGACGGTTTGTTTGTGCCTAATCTGACCTTCGGACCTTTTATTATTAAACAAATAAAAAGCATATCAAACATTCCCCTTGATGTGCATTTAATGATAGAAAATCCCGAAAATTGGATTGATAAATATATCCAAGCAGGCGCTGAAATTTTGAGTGTGCATCTTGAAGCCGCACACCACTTAAACAGAACTATAAACAAAATTAAGGAGTTAAAAACAAAGGCATGCGTCTCCATAAACCCGTCAACACCGCCGCAGAATCTTGAGTATGTACTTGAAATGCTCGATATGGTGCTTGTTATGAGCGTTAATCCGGGATTCGGCGGCCAGAAATATATAGACAACACTGACAGAAAGATAGAATGGCTAAATAACGAGAGGATAAAGATGGGCTATAACTATTTAATAGAGGTTGACGGCGGTGTAAACGAAAACAACATAAACAGATTATCAAAATTGGGCGTTGACGTATTTGTTGCCGGCAGTGCCATATTCAGTAAAACAAATTATAAAGAAATCATAGAAAAATTCAGGAGACTTATGTGAAAATATCCGTTGTTGTACCGATATATAATGAAAAGGACAATGTAGAAATTCTCTATAAAAAAATTAAAGATGTAATGGATAAAAACGGATACGACTATGAAATTATATTCATAGACGACGGCAGCAGCGACGGAACATTTGAGATTATGAAAAAATTGGCTGATAGCGACAAGAGATTTAAATTGATAAAATTTAGGAGAAACTTCGGACAAACGCCTGCTATGGCGGCCGGGTTCGATTATGCAGACGGCGACATTATTGTCAGTATGGACGGTGATTTGCAGAATGACCCCGAAGATATACCGAAACTGCTGGAAAAGATTGACGAAGGATACGATGTTGTAAGCGGATGGAGGAAAAACAGACAGGATGAGAAAAAAAGGGTTGTCTTCTCAAAGGTTGCAAACTGGTTAATAGGGAAAATCACAAAGGTCACCATTCACGATTACGGCTGTTCCTTGAAGGCATACAGGAGCGATGTTGCAAAGAATCTTCATATGTACGGAGAGCTGCACCGATTTATACCCGTATTAGCCAATATATACGGCGCAAGCATAACAGAAATACCGGTACAGCACCATCCGAGGCAATTCGGAGAAAGCAAATACAATCTATCGAGAACATTTAGAGTTATAGTAGATCTCGTGCTGATGTATTTTATGCAGAAATTTATGACAAGACCCATACACTTTTTCGGCATCATAGGTTTTATCCTGTTTGTTCTCGGATTTGCAATAGACGGATATCTGGCATTTGAAAAATTATTTTTTGGAATGAGCGTCGGCAACAGACCCCTGCTTTTGATGGGTATCTTGCTTATTTTATCGGGTATAAACATCGGAGGTATAGGCATAATCAGCGAGTTTCTCACAAGAATCTATTTTGAAAGCCAAGATAAAAAAATATACAACATAAAGCAAGCAATTAACTTTGATGACAAAACATAAGAATCCCCTACATACCATACTTTTCGGCTTTATATCGGTTATTTTTTCCGGGTGTTTCCTTCTAATGCTGCCATTTTCGGCAAAATCCGGCATATCTTTTGTAAATGCCCTTTTTATGTCCACATCAGCTGTATGTGTAACCGGTTTAACCGTTGTAAGTATGAGCAAGCTTACATTAATCGGACAATTGATAATCCTGATTCTGATTCAGATAGGCGGTCTCGGATATATGAGCTTTACATCTTTTATACTCTTGAGTTTCAGAAGAAAGCTCTCATTTGAAGATAAGCTGATTTTGAAAGAATCATTGAGTTATCCGACAATGCATGACCTTATGGGTTTTTTTAAGAGGATTCTTGTATTTGTTGTGATATGCGAAACAGCGGGAGCTATCTTACTCTCAGTCGTTTTCTATGATAAATTCGGCACGATGGGTATATATTACGGCATATTTCACTCTATAAGCGCCTTCAACAATGCCGGTTTTTCTCTTTTTAGCAATTCTCTTATGGCTTTTAGGTATAATATAGTCGTCAATTTTGTTGTTATGTCCCTTATAATCCTCGGAGGAATAGGGTTTCTTGTTATAGATGAACTTCTTTTATTTAAAACGAAAAACATTAAAAGACTGTCAATACATACAAAAATCGTTTTAAGCACAACGGCGTTTCTTATAATTTTCGGGGCATTATTTATTTTTCTAATAGAGAGAAACGGCATACTGCAGCATCAAGGTCTTTTTAAAGACATGCTTGTCAGTCTATTTCAAAGCGTCACGACAAGAACAGCCGGCTTTAATTCTATTGATATCAGCAATATGCACTCCTCAACCATATTCTTATTTGTAATACTTATGTTCATAGGAGCATCGCCTTCTGGAACGGGAGGAGGAATCAAAACCACCACAGCCTTTGTTGTATTTCTATCCATATTTTCATACATAAGGGGCGAAGACGAACCCATCGTATTTAAAAGGACAATACCGGCTAATGTTATACAAAGGGCTTTTGTTATATTTTCCCTATCATCGATATTTGTTGTTTTTATATCGTTTGTGCTGAGCGATATAGAGAAATTTCCCTTTTTGAGCGTTTTATTCGAGGCGGTATCAGCTATCTCAACCGTCGGTCTGTCCGTAGGCAACCACTTAAGCTTATCATCCGAATTCAACAATTTAGGAAAATTAATTATTGTCCTTTTGATGTTTATAGGCAGAATAGGTATTTTTACATTTTCTATAGCTCTTTTGAAGAAAAGAAAGAGCAGAAGTTACAAATTGCCCGAGGGGAGAGTGTTTTTATGAGTAAACTGTTTGGTATTGTAGGACTTGGAAGGTTCGGGAGAAGCGTGGCAGAAAGATTAACAGAGCTGAACAAAGATGTAATTTGCGTTGATAAAAACGAAAACACCGTAAAAGAGTTATCTGAAACAATAGAAAATGTATATCAAGCGGATTGTCTTGATGAAAAAGCAATGAAAGAGATAGGTATTGCCGAAGCCAATACTGTCGTGGTTTCCATAGGTGAAAACATTGAAGCAAGCGTCATGGCGGTTGCTATTCTACATACTCTTGGTGTGGAAAATATATATGCAAAAGCTATAACTCCGCTGCACGGTAGGATACTTGCCAAAGTGGGCGCCAAACGTGTGATTTTTCCAGAAAAAGAGATGGGAAGCAATCTGGCAAATATTTTATCAGGTATAGACATTATTCAAACGCTGGCCAGCGGGAAAAGTTATGTTTTTGCAAAAATAAAAGCGCCTAACGTATTTCTTGACAAAAGTATAAAGGAGTTAGATGTGAGAAACAAATACGGGCTGAACATTATAGGAATAGAAAGAAAAGACGATTTGAATATAAACCCTCATCCGAATGAAATAATCACAGAAGATGATACTCTTATGGTTGTGGGCAAGAGAAAAGACCTTGAAAAGGTGGCAAGATGAACGAATTCGAATTGAAATGGCTTGCCTTTGAAATTACACCAAGATGCAATTTAAACTGTATTCATTGCAGGACAAACGCATCCATGGGACTAAAAGACGTACTAAAATACGAAGATATAATATCGGTTATAGATGAAATTGCCGAAGAGTTTAAGCCTGTTGTGGTTTTGACAGGCGGTGAACCGCTTTTGAGAGAGGATGTGTTTAAAATAGCCGACCACATCAAATCCAAAGGTATGCGCGTAGGGCTTGCCACAAACGGAACACTTGTTGATAGAAAATTGGCAGACAAAATCAAAGAACACATCGACGTCGTATCGTTAAGTATTGACGGTTCTACAAGCAAAATACACGACAATTTCAGGGGAGTTGAAGGAGCGTTTGATAAAACCCTAAATGCTGCAAAAATATTCAAAGAAATAGGCATAAACTTTATAATAAACTCCTCCTTTACAAAGCGCAATCAGCATGACATAGAAAATACGTATAAATTGGCAAAAAAAATAGGTGCAGGCGCCTGGTATATGTTTATGATAGTGCCGACAGGCAGGGGCGAAAAGATATCGGAGGAGCTCATCTCAAAAGAAGACTACAAAGAAATTTTGAAGTGGCATTTTTATACGGAGCTAAAAGAAAATGAGATATTCGTAAGACCCACCTGCGCACCTGAATATTATGCTTTATGCGATATGGAAGCAAAAAAGAACAATATAAATTATGAAAGAAGGAATCTTAAATTTTCAACAGGTGGTGCAAAGGGATGCATAGCAGGACAGAAGATAGCATTTATAGGCTACGACGGCGAGGTTAAACCGTGCAGCTACTTTTTAAGGAGCGCAGGCAATATTTCGGATAAAGGTTTTCTTGATATATGGCATAATTCTAAAATATTCAAGGATATGAGAGATTTTAAAAATTACAACAAAAAATGCGCAGCCTGCCGTTATTTGAATGTATGCGGCGGGTGCAGGGCAAGAGCCGACGCATATTACGGCGATTATATGGCGCAGGACCCATACTGCTTTGTATAAATCCCGAAAATTCTACACAAACGGCCTATCTTATGGAAAATATTTCAAAAAAACCGCCGACCTTGTCTTTTATCTGCTCAAACTCCTTCTCTTGCAGAGTATCTTTATTCATATAACCCTTATCAAGCGTCTTTGAGGGTATAAATCTCTGAAGATAATAGGCCCTTGCACCTTTTAGCATTTCGGCTATCCTTAATATATCCTGTTTTGTTGTCAAACCGCTGACGGCTGTCGTTCTGAATTCATATTCAACACCGCTTTTCATAATGATTTCAATGCTTTCGGATATTCTTTTAGTATCACAATTTGTCCTTACAACATACCCGTATTTTTCAAATGGCGCTT
>JALTDI010000140.1 GCA_027074255.1 Desulfurellales bacterium | reverse complement strand
TGTCCAAATTAAACCTCCTTCAACTCTTTTATGGAGCCTATCCTTATTGCATTAAAAATTATAAAAATGCCGCTTATAATTAATACCCATCGTAGCCCAATCAAGCCTATAAAAACACCCGTTAAAGCATAACTTAGCGGGGCAAGTGACATTGATATAGCACTCAAAAACGACATAATTCTCCCGAGAACATCGGCGGGGAGTTTTGTCTGATATAGAGATAATATGTGAATATTTGCGACATTTAGGAAAAAACCGATAAAAAACAGACTTAAAAGCGTTATGTAGAAATTGTGAATCTCGCCGAATATAACAAACATCAAGCCGATAAGTGTAATGGAGAAAATTATAATAGTTCTCGGGTGGAATTTCAGTTTAACAAGGCTTATGATTGCGGATGATACAAACATACCGAATCCGTATGAAGCCATCATAAAACCGATGCCTTTTGAGTTCATATGATAAATTTTGCCTGCAAATATAGGAATAACGATTGTTATTGCGGCATAGAAGAAGTTAATAATAGCTGTTTTATCGAGAAGCTTTGAGGCTATCGGCTGACTTTTTATCGTTTTAAACCCGTCTTTTATTGTCTCAAAAAACGATAAGGCTTTTGCCGTTATTTGCATTTTTTGTGTTTTTATGCCAAAAAGCAGCAAAGCAGAAAGCAAAAACGAAACACCGTTTGACAAAAACGCCAAAGGAATACCGATTAAGCCGATTAAGCCGACGCCAATCACAGGTCCTATAACTATGCTGAAACTTGATGTGGTTTGAACTATGCCGTTTGCCCGAGTTATGTTTTCCTTTTTTACAATCTGAGGTATTATAGACATAGATGCCGGCATAAAATAGGCACTCGCCACAGACATAATCGATGTAAAAAACATAAGGTAAAACAGATTTAGCTTGTGATAATAGGCAAGAAACGCCAAAGCAAATGTGCAGGCTGCTTGAACGATGTCGGTTGCAACCATTATCCTTGCACGGTTTTTTCTATCCGCCAAAGAGCCGGCAAAGGGGAAAACCAAAACCGCAGGCAGGCTGAATGATATCATAACAAGGGCAACCACCAAGGCTGAACCGCTTAACTTATAGCTTATCCACAAAAGCACAAGCGAGTGAATACCATCGCCAATTCGAGATACGAAACGGGATAAGAAGTATCTTGCAAAATAAGGGTTTTCCTTGAAAAGCTCAATCAAAAGACACTTCCAAAGAAACCAAATAAAACTACCATAAAGCCTCTCCCATACATTTCACGATATAATCGAATAACTCTTTGGCAAAATCGCCGTAAATAAGAATTCTGTTAGTGTCTATCAGCGTATTTAAATACTGAAATCTAATTGCATCTTTACCGTTTAAGATATACGGAGCAATACCGCAAAAGAAAAATCCTATCTCTTCGATTTCATCCGAAAAGTCGTCAATCGGTATATCGTTTAACGGAATATTTAAAAACACAACCTCCGCCTGCGTTGTAAGTCTCAAGCGATTAAATGCGCTTTTTATATCCTTCGCAAAATTCTTACCTACACTGAAGACATTTATCGTTCCAAAACCCCACGGAGCGTTATATTTTGAATCTATTAAACTTCTGTTGTTATAGGAAATTTCGGTCGGTTTTTTTATCTCAAGACCTGCATTATCGTAAATTTTTTCAATAATTCCGCTATGTTTTTTTGGCAAATAAACAAACCTTTTTTCAAATGCAAGAGGCTTAAAATACAAAAGACAGCTTTCACGCTCAGATAGAGGCTTTATCTCCATTTTTTTATAGTTAAATTCTTTTGGAACAAGTCCGAATGATGCACCGCATACCTTTGAGTCAAATTCCTCGTTTACCTTTTGTGTTCCTACATGGCTTGTTACGGGTTGTGAGAAAATCCCCTTTAACTTCATATTTACGGCAAGCTCTTCAAGTTTTCTTCTCATCTTTTTGGTAAGATTTTTTCCTCTGTACGCCGGCTCAACCACAGCTTGACCGAACTCAGCCACAAATTCACAAGGCAATCTTTCTATTGCGTAGTGTCCGATAATTTTACCGTATTTTTTATCAATAGCAACAACAGAAACAATGTCTTTGCTTTTATTCATAGCCTCGATAATATCAGGATAATACATATCGCCGTTTGGATAAGTGTATCCGTATGTTTTGTAAATAAGCCGGGAAACCTGATATGCATCTTCCAGTTTTAATGGTCCAATATAAATGTCATCGGAAGGCTGTTGCTTTTTTTCATAGTCAGTTAGAAGCTCATACTGAGTAATATCCTTTTGCGGTTTATTAAAAAGTATTCTTAATTCTTTTCCGTTTTTTCCGTGATTTATCCATAACAGCTTGCTGCAATAAGCCCTGATAAGGCTTAAACTTATCCTCTCTATTTCGCTTGATTCTTCCTCTTTCGGAAACGGCATTCCTTTATCAAAAAAAGAAACAACAAAGTATTTATCGTCTGTTTTTGTCTTGATT
>JALTDI010000139.1 GCA_027074255.1 Desulfurellales bacterium | reverse complement strand
TTGCAGATGAATTTAGATTAAACAGAATCCTGAACTGTATCAGAAAGGGCTAATTCTATTTAACCCTTTTAAGTTCAGACTTCTTGGATGTGTGTTTCCAAATGAGTTTTTCAAAGGCAGGATTGATTTCTTTTGCTGCCGCTTCAAAAGCTGCGTTGATGAAATCCACATCTTCCTGAGAAAAATTCGGATCGTGCATCCAGACGTTTTCTTTATATCCACCGTTTAAAACTTGGAGTTTTTTCTTTTTCATAAAGACCTCCAATTAGATTTTCTACATACCCGTATTTTAATAGCTTAAAAAAAATTAATCCAGAAAAAATTGCTTTATATTCTTTTATGTATTGTTATGTTCCTTTGTATTTTTTCTTATCATGAAGCCATTTTTGTACTTGACTTAGAACTGTAACAGACTATAATATTAGGTAATATGTTTATCTGCGGGTAATCCTTTCAGTGCAACTATCGCCGCCTCTTGGCGGAGTCCGCAGGCTGTTGCAGGAGTTTGGCCAGATTCGATGGAGATGTCCCACTGTCTTCTAACGGCTGACGACCGGCAGCAGGTGTCCTAACCCTACGTGGAGCAATCTGCATACGGATGAATTCTTTATTTCATAGCTTGAATATGTTTTTTTTATGTAGCAAGTTTATCCCCGTGTAGAGATAGCGGTAGGGGAAAAACGCAGCGGAATAAAAGCGAGCGAAGCGAGTAATCCTTTTTTTGAAACATAGGCTTGTAGTAACTTAAAGCAGAGGCGCAGGCAAGCGACACGTCTATTTGTTGCTTTTCTTCGAAGCATTTCTCTTCAACAAATAGACGGGGAGCGATGGACAGCTTAAAACGTTGTTTTTATACGTATTTACGAAAATTGGTAGTTTATCGGACTTCGGACTGATTAAGATAATTGATAACAATTAGTAATTAATAATTCCATACCTTTTATATAAATGGTGTTATAACAACAATATTGTGAATTTATGAATTTTTATTAATGGCAGGTTATATTATAGATTTTCCTATGATTTTTCGGACTGTCGGACATGTTGTCGTTAAAATTGTATTTCCTTTCAATCCCCTGCGTTATGCAGGTTTATATATATTGGCGTTCACGGCCATCACGCGAATGCGTGAAAATGTGATTTAGAAATTTAACGAGTTACTTGTCTTGCTGTTGATACGGCAGGCAAGTTGATTGAAAGGAGGTTTTAAAATGAAAGGTTGTAGCTTGGTTGACGAGTTTTTGAGAAACAAAAGAAAGTATGTTGTCTATAAACATCAATATTCAAGGAAAAGCAACAACGAAAGAACTCAGAAGATAATTAAATTCTTGCAATTTTGCTGTTTAGGGGGTGTAAAGCGTATAAGAGACATACAGAAAAGTAATTATGATGAGTTTTTAAGACACTTAAACTACTCATATTCTCTTGAAACTATACGAAAGTATAAATTAGCGTTGTCAGAGTTTGCAAACAGGGCAAAACTGGATTTTAAGGTTGTAAAGAATGTTGACAAACAGAAAAAGCGCAAATTCTTAAAGCTAAAAGAGACACTAAAAGACTGTGAGTGTAATCTAAATGAGTATAGAGACGAAATTATGAAACTATTCTAAGGGGCTTTTGCCCCTTTTCTTATGCCTCTTTCAGGGGTATAGGAAAGGAGGTGAGTTATGCCAAAAATCCAAACTCGCTTTAAAAATGGGCTACAAACAAGCCATGTAGCCCGCCAAATCGCACAAGATCAGCACAGGGGGAGTCAGATTGAAAACCAGATCGAAACGGTCTTAAATCAACTCCGCGATGTTACAGATGTAAAATCCTTGAAACAACTCAACCAAGACACCGTTAAAGCCTATGTGGACACCCTTACGGACCTCTTTAATGCCGGTGAGCTTAGCAGTGCAACAACAAGCACCTACATTTCTGCTTTAAACGATGTAATAAGATACGTCGATGAGCACTTAAACAAGAGTATTGAAACCGTATCCGCCCAAGAATACGGGCTTAGCCGTGGAGCATTCCAATACCACGATAATATTGTCCCGCAGGATTTTTACGACAAATACAAAGAATTTCTATTGTCAAAGCCAGATATTCGCGCTCAATCTTTGGCGCATAGCGTAGAACTTCAAAGGGAATTAGGCTTGAGATTGAGAGAAAGTGTAAGGATAAAGCAAGAAACCATAATAAGTGCTCTCAAAACAAATACTCTGCACATCGATAAACACAATGGCACAAAAGGCGGACAGGCAAGAGACATTCCTGTCAAATACGACACACAAAAAGAAGCCTTACAATCGGCACTCTCTTTTATGCAAAGCAATAACATGTCCGCCCTAATCCCAAACGGCAAAATACAAAAACAACAGCTCTACTATGCCCAGAATATCCGCCGTGCTTTCAATCGCACGAACAATATTGAAAAAATGGATAACCACGGCAACCGTAAGCATTTTCTTAGCAACGAGGCTAAAAAATAT
>JALTDI010000138.1 GCA_027074255.1 Desulfurellales bacterium | reverse complement strand
AGATACTCCCTCCCCTACTTGCAGAACATACCCATTCAAGGGGGCATTATATACAATTTTATTCATCCGATTTTGGACTCGCTTGAACACATCAAGCAGGATTGTTTTCCAAGCGGACATACGGAAATTTCCGTGCTGGTTCTGTTGATTTTTAAAGATGAGGATAAAAAGACAGCATTGATCATTTTACCTATCGTGCTTTCTTTAATACTATCAACGGTAGTTTTGCGTTATCATTACGGCGTTGATGTTATATCGGGTTTGTTGTGCGCATTTATAGTCTATTTTTTTTCAAAATACATATACTTTGCAAACAGCAGAAAAGCTTAGCTTGCCTGCAAATGACAGTTGTTTACTGCTGGCGGTTTGTGTAATATAAACTTAATTTTATAATGATTGGAGGAGTTTATGAATATTGCCGTAAACAATGTTTATATACCTGATTTTGAGAATATGAGATTTGTTAAAAAAAATGTTGGTATAGATAACGGTTATATAGCTGAAGTTTCCGATAATACGATAGAAGCAGACCAAACGATAGACGGACAAAAAGGATACTTAACGCCGGGTTTTATAGACTGCCACTGCCACATTGAAAGTTCGCACCTTTTACCCTCCTGCTTTGGCAATGAGATAGTGAAGCACGGTACGCTCCACGCGGTATGCGATTGCCATGAAATTGCCAATGTTAAAGGAAGAAAGGGGCTGGAATTTTTTATCAAAGAGGCGAAAAATTCATATTGCAACCTCAAATTCAGCGTCCCATCCTGTGTTCCTGCTACAGACTTTGCAACAAGCGGGGGCAGCATAGACACAGAAGACGTCGAATATTTTTTAAATCTTGATGAGGTAGTGGCCTTGGGTGAGCTTATGAATGTGCCGGGCATTATAAATAGAGAGAAAAAATTTATGGATATGATTAAGGCTGCAAAAAAACACAAAAAAAGGATAAACGGTCATGCGCCTAACTTATCGGGCGAAATGCTCAGCAAATACATTTCAGCCGGGGTTGAGGACGATCATGAAAGTGAAACATATAAAGAGCTAAAAGAGAAAATCAATAAGGGTTTGTATGTGTTTATACGAGAGGGCAGCGCGGAAAAGACGGACGATAATGCCTATAAAATAATAGAAGAATACCCGGATAGGGTTATGTTCTGCTCAGACGATAAAACAGCAGGAGATATAATCGGATACGGTCATATGGATTACAACTTCAAAAAAGCCCTATCGCTCGGTATAAAACCTATTCTTGCCTTAAAAGCCGCAGCCTACAACGGTTTGAAATACTACGGTCTTGACGAATTTTCCGAAATCAAGGAGGGGTTTAAGGCGCATCTAATTCTATTTGATAATGAATTTAATATAAAAAACATCATTATAAACGGCGAAACGGCAGCCTATAAGCATACAAATGCAAATGTTCCGCAAGAATTTTTAAATTCCATAAATACGGTATATATCGACAGCGTGCCGCCCATAACAAACAAAGAATTCTGTATTGGCGTAAAAAGCGGCAGCCTCATAACAGAGAAAATTAACGTTGATAAAGACCTGCCTGAATATTATTTGGAAAAGGACCTATTAAAGATGTGCGTATTTGAACGGTACGGTCACAATAATAAAAGCGCATGCAGAATAAGCGGCTTCGGGTTTAAAAAGGGTGCTATTGCATCGTCTCTATCCCACGACTGCCACAACATAATAGCGGTCGGCACTTCGGATAACGCCATTAAAACGGTTGTGAACGAAATAATAAAAAGACAAGGCGGAATAGCTCTTTTTGACGGATCAAACATACATTTTCTTGAGCTAAGAGTAGGAGGTATAGTGTCCATGAAAAACGCCGAAGAGGTTTCGAAACAGGTTGAACACTTGAAAAAACAAAGCATAAAAATGGGCTCTAAAATAGAGGATGCGTTTGCTGCTCTATCATTTATGGCACTCGAGGTGATTCCTCATATTAAGTTAACAGACAGAGGATTGTTTGACGTTGATAAATTTTCATACATATAAAAACCAGTCTATACGGATAACCAACTCGCCAAAAAAACAAATACGCAATGTCGTGCAATTCACCTTTGTTTCAAGCTATTTACATTTTTAATCAAATCTGCTATCCTTGCTTTGTGAATTTCCTAATCAGGTGGTCAATCAATACCATAGCTTTGGGAATAGCGGTTTTAATTGTCAAAGGGGTTTATGTTGAGGGTGTCATTCCGCTTTTAATAGCGAGTTTGATTATAGGCTTCTTGAATGCAGTCTTGAAGCCCATTATGATTATTCTCACCCTTCCGTTAAATATTTTAACTATGGGCACATTTACTTTTATCATAAATACGATTATGATAATTATCGCATCAAAAATCGTGTCCGGTTTTGATATAACAGGCTTCTGGTCGGCTTTTGTAGCATCTTTATTTATGAGTTTTGTGAGCTCATTATTGAGTATTTTCGTATATGCAGGCAGAAATGAATAAAAAATGCTTTACAGATTTGAAAAAAATCTATGATATTAAAAACTGTGTTTGAGGTAGGGAAATGACAGATAGAAAGATGCCGAGCTTACATTTCGGCGATTTAACGGTTGATGTTCCAATAATTCAAGGCGGTATGGGAGTCGGCATATCCATGTCTTCACTTGCGAGTGCCGTGGCCAATGAAGGCGGCATAGGCGTTATTTCAGCCGCTGAAATAGGTTTTATAAAAGAAGAATTTGCAAAAAGCCCCAAAGAAACAAACGTCATAGCACTTAGAGAAGAAATAAGAAAAGCTAAAAGATTGAGTAATGGGGTTATAGGCGTTAACATAATGGTTGCTATGACCGACTTTTTAGAGCTTACGGTTGCATCCATCGAAGAAGAAGCCGATATGCTGTTTGTGGGGGCCGGCTTGCCTCTCGGTATGCCCATAAACAAGCTTAAAAACAGTAAAACAAAGGTGTGTGTTATAGTATCCTCAGCCAGGGCAACAAATTTAATTTTTAAATATTGGGAAAGGCATTACGGACTATTGCCGGACGGCGTAGTTGTTGAGGGTCCAAAAGCAGGAGGACATCTCGGCTTTAAGTATGAGGATATATTTAACCCTAATTTTGCCTTAGAAAAAATTACACCTCCAATTATAGAGGTTGTGAAAAATTATGAGAAAAAATACGAGAAAAAAATCCCCGTTATAGCCGCTGGCGGTATATACACGGGTGAAGACATATATCGTTTTATGAAATATATAGGTGTTGACGGCGTGCAGATGGCTACGAGATTTGTGGCAACGCATGAGTGCGATGCGGATATAAAATTTAAAGAAGCATATATCAATTGCAAAAAAGAGGACATAACCATAATCAAAAGTCCCGTAGGAATGCCCGGAAGAGCTATAAAAAACCGATTCTTGGAAGAGGTTGGAATGGGAAAGAAGACTCCCTTTAAATGCGTCTGGCAGTGTTTGAAAGGCTGCCAGTATCAAAAGGCTCCCTATTGCATTACACAGGCCTTGGTCAATGCACAGAAAGGCAGGTTCGCAGGGGGCTTTGCTTTTGCCGGAGAAAATGCTTACAGAGTTAATAAAATAGTGTCTGTCAAAGAATTAATGCAAGAGCTGGTAGAGGGCTATTTGGAAGCAGAAAGCAAAGATATCAAATAGTCGGAATTAAACATATACCACAATGATGCCTATGCGGCGGCGCCCATCTTTAACATAATGAAACATTCACAGGTTTTAATACTAAGATGCTCTTTTTATATGTCGTCAGATTAAAACTATGCGCTACAATTCTATTCTGTTTGTGGCAGAATATATCAAACTTATCATCAGCGTTAAATAATCCCTTAAATGACGCGTAATGAGGAAATTCCTTCTTACAAACTCTTTGGCCTTTGCACCCATTTTTTCTCTTTCGTCCTTATGGTAAAGCAGGTATCTGGTGCGAAGAGCAGTGCCCTCGGGCGTATCAACCAAAAAGCCCGTATAATGATTTGTTATCTGCATTTTTATGCCGCCGACGTTGCCGCCTATAACCGGTTTTGCTTTCCACATAGCTTCCGTTACGGTTAAACCGAAACCTTCTTTTATAGACTTCTGCAGAACTATATCGGCTCCCCTTTGAAGAGCGTTTACGATTATATTGGCATCAGGCGGCAATAATAAAAGATGTACACTGCTGTCGTCTTCAACCATGCTTTTAACCTCATCATACACGACTTTGCCCTCGGGATCATCGTCTGCCATACCGCCTGCCAACACAAGCTGCAGGTTGCCGATGGACTTTTTTAAAAGCTTATAAGCATAGATAACACCAACAGGATCTTTGAATCTATCAAAACGAGATACCTGCAGCACAATGGGAGATTCGATATCTACACCAAAACCCTTGTATGTTTCCAAAACATATCTTTCATCCAAATCCTTATTTTTGTCGCTTAAAGGATCTATGCTCGGCGGTATAATATATAAAGGATGCGGCAGGGTTTGGGCAAAGTCTACCATGGAAAAAACGCTGGCGTCATAATTAACTATATATTGCCTTAAATATTTCCACGTACTTCTTAGCGGCCTGCTGATATCTATATGACAGCGCCAAATCCATTTGCCTTTTCTATTGGGGAAAAATTTTATCAATGAAGCCGGCTGCGGGTCGTGTATAAACACTATATCTGCATCATTTAATTCATCTTTAAACAACTCGGCGTTTTCCGCATTGGTCTCTTCATATTTCTCAAATAAAGATTTCGGTATATGCACGTGATTGCCTTGTAAAGCATTATGCATTCCTTTTGTACATTTAAAGAAATCATCGCTGCCCTTTATAACCGCCCAGTGCGCATCTATGCCCAATTGCTGCATTAACGGCACAAGTCTATTTAGTATCTCTGCAACACCGCCGCCCGTTTTAGTGGAGTTAACATGAACAACTCGCTTGCCTTTCAGCAGATTAGCCAGTTGGTGCAGGTAGGAAATAACATCTTCTCCCACTATATCTTTATAAGATTCAAGTTCTATCATACCTTTTTCTCCGTTTTAAAATAATTATCAAACAATCGAGAAATAATCTCCCGCAGCTCTAAAAGTGTTGTAAAATACGGATCTATACGCGATATCAGAACGGATAATTTTTTATAATCGTTACCGAACATATTAAGCCACGCCCTAAAATCATCGATGCTGCCTTTCGTTCGCCTTCGAGCGTCTATAAAGTGATAAAAAATACTGCCGGATGAAAAATGTCTTACGGCTGATCCCAATTCTTTGGGGTGATTAAGCTGTTTTTGAGTATTAAATACAACAATCTGGAATCTCACAAAATTAAATTGCTGATCGGAAGACGAAGAAGGAACAACCTCAACCTCGTCCAGCCTTTCATCTATAACATCCAATAAAGCCGTGCGCAGATTGTCTGTATCGCTGTATAGTGCAGGGTCAATAACAGACAGCCTTTCAGCTAAAATCCTATCATGCAGAGCGTGATACGCCCAAGAAGCAAAATCGTTTCCAAACTCCGGCTCTTTGAATCGCGGCGTAAGCAAGCCGCCCCAAAAATGATAATAGATGCTTTCGGAATCTATTTCAGATAATTCTTTTCTCAATTCTCTCAATGTCTGCACCTTTATACCGGTTGCTATCTGTATTAATGTGCAGTCTTTCACAATAAATGAATTGCCGTTCACACTATTCTCCTTCGTTAATCAATTTTTTAAGCAATATTCTAACGTCTTTTGTGGATAAAACATTATATTTTGCTTTCGAATAACCCATTCCCACCTTTATTGAATAAGTGTCCTCAGGCAATACGCTGAAAATATTTTCATCTGTCAAATCATCCCCAATCGCCAAAATAAAATCTTTGTTTATGTCTGTCACACATTTTAAGGAGGCTTTTCCTTTATCCACACCGGCATCCTTGATCTCCAGGACTTTGTTGCCGTCCATAACCTCTAATTTTAGATTTGTTACATAATCTATCAGGGTGTCTTTTAATTCCATGGCTCTTACCGCAGCTAATTGACTATCGGCTTTTCTATAATGCCAAACAAGAGAAAATTCTTTCTCTTCAATAAATGACCCGGGTGTTCTATCCATATAAAGCTCCAATATGGGAGTTACAACTTTTTTCCATTCATTCGTTAAAGGCTCGATAGTCTGCCAATTATCGCCCTTATGCTTTATCCAAACACCGTGCTCTGCTATCAATCCTATATTTAGATTACCAAACCATTCGTCTAAGGTTTTTCTGTCTCTTCCGCTGATAATAACAACATTGTTTCGTGTATCCGATGATAGTTTTTTCAATATCTCCAAAAGGTCATCATCCGGTTCTGCCTCTTTCGGGCTCGCGGCAAACTCCACTAGCGTTCCGTCATAATCAAGCAGTAGCACCCTATTATTAGAATTTTTATAATTATCTATCATTTTCTTTTCGGAATCGGCATTGAGGATCCGCATAAAAAATTTTCCCTGCAACTTTCTAACATCATCCATTGCTCTCATAAAATCCGTTGTCCATTTTATTATGTTGTATTGTTTCAACCTGTTTATCATCGTTTTATTTCGTTTAATCTGTTCTGTATCCGGCATATTTAAAGCGAGCTCAAGTGCTTTAACAATTTCATTTGCATCATTTGGATTTATTATGACAGCCTCACCCAGCTCCTGAGCTGCACCGGCCATCTCACTTAAAATAAGAACTCCCTTATTGTCTTGTTTGGAAGCCAAAAATTCCTTAGCAACGAGATTCATACCGTCCCTCAATGGTGTAATTAGCGCTATATTCGAGATTCTGTATAAAGCCAAGAGCTTTTCAAAAGGCAGAGAACGATATAGATAATAAATGGGAAACCATTCAAAGGTTGATCTTTTACCGTTGATATTGCCGATAAGTTCATCAATCTGCTTTTTTAACATTCTATAATGTTCTATGTTTGTTCTTGACGGCACAACAAGGACAACAAGTATAACCTTTCCTATATATTTGGGATTTTTATCCAAAAATCTATCGAAGGCCTCTAATTTATGCATTATCCCTTTACTGTAATCCAATCTGTCAACAGACAAAATAACTTTACTATTGCCTATTTTATTTTTAATATTTTCTATTTCATCCTCTATTTCTTCGTTTGGTGTCCTAAATTTTTCAAAATTTATGCCTATGGGAAAAATATCTGCCTTAACGATATGTTCATCGTATTTATGAGAATATATATAGCCGAGATTGCTATCTATTCCCAGAATACGCCGTACACTTTCAAGAAAATAGCGTACATAATCGTATGTGTGAAAACCTATGAGATTTGCTCCCATGACACCTTGTAAAATCTCCTTTCTATAAGGAAGCATGCGGAATATTTCAAATGAAGGAAAGGGTATGTGTAAAAAAAACCCGATGTTTATATTTTTAAGCCGCCTGCGCAGCATATCAGGCAAAAGCATAAGCTGATAATCATGAACCCATATAACATCGTCCTTGTCAGCAAACTGCATTACGGCATCTGCAAACTTATGATTCACTTCATTATAAGCACCCCAAAATACACTTTTATTTGTTACATACGAAGGAAAATAATGGAACAGGGGCCATAAAACATTATTACAGAATCCGTGATAGTAATTGTCTATTTCCCTTTGCGTAAGAAATACAGGATAACAACCTTCATGCGAGAGTTTTTTTGTTATATTCTCTTTATCCTCCTCCTTTATTCTATCAAGAGCAATTCCCGGCCAACCTATCCATAAGGCATTATAAGACTTGTAAAAAGACGACAGTCCGGTGGATAACCCTCCGATACTACTGTGAAACTCCAAAGGAGAATTTTTTTTATTTCTTGTGACAGTTATGGGCAATCTATTTGAAACAATAATTAATCTTTTCACTACACTCACCCCTCAAACAAATCAACGCATTGTCATATTATATAAATTAGTCTAATTTCCTCAATTTTCAACAAACTATCGGCATTTGACCGCACTGCATTTTAAGTCTCTTTTATTGTGCGCCTCATACGCAAAACTCAATGACTAAAATATATTTATTGAATTGCAAGCCAAGTGAGCCTTATATTTATCCGCGAAAGCATACGTTTTTAGAGTAGAAAAAGCATAATTACCTTTAATCATGCGTTATATCTGATATTTAACAGTCAAGATGCCGCTATCTGCCTCAACTTTATGACCAATAAAAAATAGTTGACAAATAGGAATCAATTTATATACTCACATCTGTTATCCTTCATTGCTCCTCTGTAGCTCAGTTGGTAGAGCAGGTGGCTGTTAACCACCGGGTCGGGGGTTCGAGTCCCTCCGGGGGAGCCATTTTATTCATTCCGACCCATTTTTTAGAGTTTTT
>JALTDI010000137.1:2686-8351 GCA_027074255.1 Desulfurellales bacterium | reverse complement strand
TTTATTTTCCAAACCGTCAAGCGTATAACTTTTTATATATTCTTCTATTTTTTTAAGCTCTTCGGCTTCTTTCTTTCTTTCCAAATCTATAACATCCCCTTTGCCCTCTCTCAACGCTGTTATTTCCTTTTCCATCTCTTCTATCCTGTGCAGCAAATATCTAACCACCTTACCTTCAATATCAGGGATTTTGGTATGCTCCAAATCTACACCACTTTTTGATGTTCCCTCTTTTTTAATTACCTTGGCGGGAATTCCCACAACGGTTGAATTTTCAGGAACCTCTCTGACTACAACGCTTCCTGAGCCTATTTTTGAATTCCTTCCTATTGTGAATGCACCCAGAACCTTTGCACCTGAGCCTACAACAACATTATCTTCAACAGTAGGATGCCTTTTAACCTTCTTTAGGCTGGTTCCGCCCAATGTCACTCCTTGATATATGGAAACATTTTTGCCTATTTCCGTTGTTTCACCTATAACAACACCCATACCGTGGTCTATAAAAAAGCCGTCTCCTATTTTCGCACCGGGATGTATTTCTATACCGGTTAAAAACCTTCCGATATGTGATAAAAACCTTCCTGCAAACTTTAAATTCTTCTCCCACAAAAAATGAGAAACCCTGTGAAACCAGATAGCATGCAAACCGGGATAACAAAACACAACTTCGGGGACGCTTCTTGCGGCGGGATCTCTTTCAAAAACTACATCTATATCTTCCTTTATGACATCCAAAACTCCGCTCTTTTTTACAAACATATAACCGACAGAACCTGCAAACGTCAATAAAAAAGCACCGTCACGTTTTTTCATTCTTCCACTCCTCAATCAATTTATTTTGTTTATAAATCATATCATCGTATTTTTCCAAAGTTTCGTGTGTATAACCCAAAAGATGAAGAAAGCCGTGTGCAATTAAAAAAAGTACATAATCATCTATATCCCTATCATCAGCTTCTTTTTCAACCGTTTCAACAGAAATTATAACATCACCCAAAATATCACCGTCATATCCGTAAAAACTCAGTATATCCGTAGGTTCGTCTTTATCCTTAAATTGCCTATTTAATTGAGCAATTCTATTATCGTCGGAGAATAAAATATTAAACTCCAAATCATTGTTAATCCTAAATTTCTTAAACAAAAACTCTACAAACCCTAAAATACGCTCCTGTTGTAAATATCCCCTGTCAACATCTTTAAGTATCGATATTGTCACCCTTTTCCCCCTCGGGATATTCAATTCTATGGTGAAAAATACCCACAAGAACATTTACAAAACTATCGATTATTAGGTTTAAATCTCTCAAAGTCAGCTCACATTCGTCAAGTTGACCGTCGAGAAATATTCTATTGGTTATATCCCTGACAAAATCGGAAAGATGAGACACAGTCGGATTGGACAGTGTTTTGGATGCCGCCTCAACCTCGTCGGCTATCATCACAATACCGGCTTCTTTTGTTTGGGGTTTAGGTCCTGGGTATCTGAAATCTTCCTCTTTGGGGTCGAGAGAGTTTTCCTTTGCCTTGTTGTAAAAATATTTAATCAAGCTTGTTCCGTGATGCTGCGCTATCATATCCATTATATAAGAACCGAGTCTATGTTTTTTTGCTATTTCCAGCCCATATTTAACATGGTTTTTAATTATAAGAGCACTTATGGACGGTTTCAGTTTATCGTGCGGATTTACACCGTCTGTTTGATTTTCAACAAAATACATAGGATTCTTAATTTTTCCTATATCGTGATAATATGAACCAACCTTTGCTATCAGAGAATTCGCGCCAACCTGAGATGCGGCTGCCTCAGCAAGTGAGGAAACAACTATGCTGTGATGATATGTGCCGGGGGCTTTTATCGCCAGATCTTTAAGGAGGCTGTTGTTTAAATTGCCGAGCTCAAGAAGTTTTATGTCGGTTGTTATATTAAAAACATACTCAAAAACCGGTAAAAGGCCGCTCACCATTATAAAAGATATGATACCGCCCCCAACACCAAACAGTAAATCAAAAATAATACCTCTGTTTAGTTCGCTTCCGTTAAACATATAAAAAATACCAATCATTGCTATATTGCTCAAAGACATGTAGAATCCGGATTTTATTATATCAGCCCTTGTTTTTTCCTTTAATAATGCAACAATACTAACAATACTGCCTACAAAAATATAGACGGTTAAATACGAATGCACGGAAGAATCCACAGTAAGCCAAGCAGAAACCGCCACAAGAATTGAAATTAGAAAAGAAATTTCAAAATCGACTAAAACAGCACTCATAACAGATGCAAAGGCAAACGGAACACCGAAAATCACGGCGGTTTTAGGAAAATCAGGCGATGAATATGATATAAGATTAGAAATGTATGCAAAAAGCTGGAACATAAGAATTTGAAGCAGCAAAACCGTTGACAGTATCATAACCGTCGTGCTTTCTTTAAGCATGCGCATTCTTTTAGGTTTCACTATTTTGTATGATCTAAACAGTAATAAAGAAACTATAATAAAAATCAATAATTTGGCTGCAAATTTTACATAAACATTTTCTTTCTGTTTTATGGATTTTAGGGCATTTAGTTTCAAATAGTCCGTTGTTGTTATTATATCACCATTTCTAACAATTATTTCACCCTTGGATATCTTAAAAAACACATGGCTTATTTTTTTAGCCTCTCCCTTTTTCCTTTTTGCCGTTTCCAAAGAGTTGTATGTAACATTCGGAAAAATAAGGTTCGATATAAAATCCCATACCGTATTCCTTAAAATCGGGTCAGATACCTCATTTTTTAGTTTATTATAAGCTATTATTTTGGCTCTTGATACATCTATAACATCGTTTTTATCAAGTGTAATCTCGTTTTTTGTATTCCTTATATCCCTTATTTCTATTTTCGGACTGGAAAATTGATACAGCTGCTTTGTTGAGGAAACAATATAATACCCCTCAAGAGCGCTTAATGCCATTTTCGACAAGGTAAAAATCTTATCGGGTTTATATCTGATAATCCTATTGTACAAGGAGCTGTTCGGCTTTATTTTCAAAATTTTAAAAAACGACTTCATAGAAGCACTCGGATTAGCAACATTGACAGCGCCCAAAGCTTTTCTCACCGAACTAATAGTATTTTCTATAAGTAAAGAATCATAGTCAAAAACAGGCGGCAGCTTATTTAGGGCTTCTTCTATCTTGTTTTTGGTCGCCTCTTTATCCTCAACAAGCATGGAAACCGTTGACCTTATCGTCCTCGGTGCAACGTCTCCAACGCTGAGGTTGTAAAAAGTTTCCGAAGATTTAGGATACATCAAAGCCGCCACTATGATGAAAAAGATTACTGCTACAACAGTCCTGTTGCTGAAAAAATCCGCTATTTTTGAAATAATATTATTCAGCCAGCTCTTAAATTTCTTCATTACTCCCACTCAATTGTAGCCGGCGGTTTAGATGATATATCATAAACCACTCGATTGATGCCTTCAACTTCGTTTATTATCCTGTTTGCAATATTATTCATCACTTCGTAGGGTAATTTATACCAATCTGCTGTCATTCCGTCAATACTTTCCACAACCCTTATAGCCACCACTCTGCTGTATGTTCTTTTATCACCCATTACACCGACGCTGTTAATAGGCAGCAAAACAGCAAAAGCCTGCCACACATCATTATACAAACCGGAGTTTTGAATCTCCTGCTGCACTATAACATCAGCATTTCTTAACAGCTCAAGTCTGTCTTTCGTTATCTCTCCTATAATTCTTATGGCAAGTCCGGGGCCCGGGAAGGGATGTCTTCCTATAAACTCCTCGTTAATGCCAAGCTCCCTACCCAATTTTCTCACTTCATCTTTGAACAGTTCTCTTAAAGGCTCTATAAGCTTGAAATTTAAATTCTTCGGCAGCCCTCCGACATTATGATGGCTTTTTATGGCTGCCGATGGGCCTTTTACCGAAACACTCTCAATAACATCAGGGTAGAGTGTGCCCTGTGCGAGAAATTCCACACCACTGAGCTCATTTGCAATATCTTTAAAAACATCGATAAAGGTATGCCCTATTATTTTTCTCTTTTCTTCGGGGTCAGCAACACCTCTGAGTCTTTCCAAAAACATATCGGAAGCATCGATATATCGGACATCAACACCAAGCTTTTTAAAAGAATCTATAACATACTCCGGCTCATTCTTTCTCAGCAGGCCGTTATTAACAAAAACACCGATTAAGTTATCTCCTATGGATTTGTTTAGCAAAACCGCCACGACGCTTGAATCAACGCCGCCGGAAATCGCACACAAAACCTTTTTATTGCCTATTTTCTTTCTCATTTCATCTACGGAGTGTTTCATAAAATTTTCCATATCCCAATCCCTTTTAGCCCCGCAGATGTTCAAAAAATTATCGAAAATTTCTTTTCCTTTCTGCGTATGAACGACTTCGGGATGAAATTGTATTGACCATATCCTTTTCTGCCGGTTTCTTATAACTGCAAACGGGGAATTATCCGTATGTGCAACAACTTCAAATCCATTCGGCAGCTTTTCCAGTTTGTCTCCGTGACTCATCCATACATAGCTTTTATCTACCTGTTCGGTAATTAATTCATCCTGCAAATCAACATTAATTACCGCTCTGCCGTACTCTTTTTTGCCTGCACTCTTTATAACTCCGCCGAATTTTTTTGATACGACCTGCATGCCGTAACAGATACCGAGCACTGGTACGCCCAAATCAAAAATATAATCATTGGGTATAGGTGCATTACTTTCATATATACTCGAAGGTGAGCCTGACAATACAATACCTGACACGTCTTCTTTATCTATTTTCTCATTGTATGGAACAATCTCTGCATAAACGCCTAAGTCCCTAATTCTCCTTGCTATTAATTGCGTATATTGTGAACCGAAATCAAAAACCACTATTCTATTCATCTATCCATCACCGCCTATCACACAATCAGCTATTGCAACATCCGGCGCACCGAATGAAGCTGAAAAATACATATTATTAGAAACATCTATCACTCTTTTCATCATTTCAAAAAAATTGTCCGCAAAAGTAGCGGATTTAAAATAAGACACCAATTCTCCTTTATGTATAAAATATCCGTTAATTCCGAAAGAAAAATCTCCGCTTATGTTATTTGCCATATGAAGTCCCATGATTTCGGATATATAAATTCCGTCAATCTTATTTAACAATCCTTCTCTATTAATCTCTGAATTTGGTTCTATATGGAAATTAAAAGCTCCTACTTTCGGCAAACCCGACCATGAAGCCCTTTTTGCATTAGCCGTATTTTGAAACCCCAATCTATTTGACGTATAAACGTTATTCAAAAAACCTTTCAAGATACCTTTCTCTACAACAATCGCGTCCTCTCGCCCTACCCCCTCGTCGTCTATTGAAACGTTCGGCCTGCCTTGAAGCGCTTCTGAATCTTTTATGGTAATTTTATCACTGAAAATCTTATCACCTATCCTGTCTTCAAAAATCGTAGTGTGATTGATGACAGAATAAGCATCAAAAACAGGAAAAAAATGGGACAATATTTGGGTAAAAACACTGTTTTCAAAAACAACGCTGTATTTCATTGTAGAAATATTTTCTGGGTAAAGTTTGTTTACGGCCATTTGTGCAGCATTCTCGGCTATATACTTAAAATC